>CAMQXY010000004.1 GCA_947039005.1 uncultured Photobacterium sp. | reverse complement strand
TTAGAAAATCAAATGTGCCATTAATGCAATCACTGGCAAGGTCACCAGAGTACGCAAAATAAAGATCACAAATAATTCCCATGCTTTAACCGGCACTTTACTACCAATTAATAGCGCGCCAATTTCAGACATGTAAATTAACTGAGTAACAGACATTGCCGCGATAATAAAGCGGGTCATATCACTTTGAATGGTTGATGCCAAAATTGACGGTAAGAACATATCGGCAAAACCGACCACGATTGTTTTAGAGGCGGCTTCTGCTTCAGGAATACGCAGCAATTCTAGAAACGGAATAAACGGCATCCCTAGGTAATCAAAAATTGGGGTATTTTCTGCAACCACCAATGCCACTGTACCAATAGCCATTACGACAGGCAGTACACCAAACACCATATCAACCGCGTTTTTTATACCGTCCAATGCAATTGCAGGAAGGCTTTTTACTTCTGCGGCTTTTTTAAGTGCTTGCTCAAGCCCATAAGAAAAAACGTTATGACCTTCAGGAACGGTTTCATCATGTGATGATTCTGTGGTGCCATTAATATAAACATTTTTCTTACGTGATAATGGCGGTAAACGCGGCACAATTATCGCCGCCACTAACCCCGCTAAACAGATGGTTAAGTAAAATGGAGCAAACATATGTTCTAAATTTACTTGTGCAATAACCACTAAGCTAAAGGTGATTGATACTGCTGAGAACGTGGTGCCAATAACTGCTGCTTCACGCTGGGTATACATACCTGATTCATATTGTTTACTGGTCAGCAAGACGCCAACTGAACCATCACCGAGCCATGATGCAATACAGTTTACGGATGAACGACCGGGCAAACCAAAAATAGGCCGCATGATGCGCGTAAATAAAGTGCCAAAGAATTCCAGTAAGCCGAAATTGAGTAGTAGCGGTAGCAGTAAGCCCGCAAAAATAAACACTGAAAATAAGACTGGCAGTAAATCATTTAATACCAAGCCACCAGTGGCATCGTTACGAAACATCACTGGACCAATACTAAAGTAGGTCATTACCGCAAAGATAGCGCCAAGTTGCTGGACAATAAACCACATTAGAGAGGGATTTAATAAGCCACTGACGAAACTATTACGGAGAATAAATCCGGGTTTAAACAGTTTGGTAATGATCGACATTACGGCGGTGATACTGATCACTCCTGTCACAATTGACGTGAGTGAATTTTCAAAATGGATTTGGATGGTTTTGGCTAATACAGCGATCGGAATGGTAATGTCACCGCCAAAGTTAATCGGTGCCATAAATAAAAACACCCCAATTAATGATGGGATGATAAACATTAACCAATTATTGAGATCTTTAGGTGGTGCGACTGCTTGTTGATGCATATTTGTCTATAACCTACTGGTAGAAACGGCCGAATTAATGGGGGTATCCCCGAGGTTTTTGTTGGAATAACTATTCACTGTTATCCCATAAATAAGGAGTCGAAGATTACCGTTTTTAATGAGCAGATGGAATAGTTTACGTCTAAAAATCTGGTTATTTATGCGATTGTTTGGATTTTTTATTCTCAAAAAGGTGATGGTATTGTTGTTTGAATCTATTCTAAAGAGAAAGCGAGATTTGATAACTCGCTATTGTTACCTAGTGGTAATAGTCTTTATTTTTTTTGTCTATTGTTGATTTTTGTTTATGAGATAGACTTTGTTGCAACATTAAGGTGTGTTTAATTACTCACTTGATGTTAAGCACTGACCGAAAGGTAATAAAAAATAATTAAAAGTGCATTGCTTCTTTTTTGTAACAACTAAATCCAATAATTATGCTGACAGTTAACCATAGTGGTTGAGCTTAATGCCTTATAAATAACAAGGACTATCCTATGACAACATTAACCACAACATCAGGTATCACATTAATTAAATCAGGCTCATTTAAATTAAATGATTTAAGCAAGTTATTAGACGTCACTGGCTTAAAAAGTGATATGGCTGAAGTTGCAGTAACAACAAACAGTAACGCATTAACCATGGGTCATTTCACAATGTCACCTGGGGTTGAATTTGAATACTTTTATGATTCTGTTGAATACAAAGTGATTACTAAAGGTAAGATTGTTGTTCGTGACGAGGCGGGTACAAAATATGTAGCAGAGGTTGGTGATGTGCTGCTATTTACACCTGATGTTAAAGTTATCTTTGATGCAGAGAGTGATGGTGAAGCTATCTATACTGCACATCGTCCAGCGGCTGCAGATTTCGCACCTGCAAAATAAAAGAGATAATATTTAATTATTATAAATTAGAGCCTTAACTTATTGTTAGGGCTTTTTTATGATTGTTATCAGGCAAAACTATTACTCATTGGTAACAGTGTTTTTGATTTTGATAGTATTGTTAATCACAAGGTAACGGTTAGAATAGATCCATAACATAAATGCTTGTGATTTCGTGCAAACTGAAATAATTAAGCTTAAATAACGATGAGGTACACCATGGCAGCACATTCAAATCAGCAATTTCATGTCGGTCAGATTATTGATGAACATCCGTTTGTTGCCGGCGATGGCGCAGTCATTGAGATGTTCCGTAACGATATGAGTAATATTGTTTTTATCGGTTTAAATGGTATTACAGTAGAAGAACAACAAATGATGGCAGAAGCCACCGCAGAGTTCGGTTTGATGAAAACTGATAATGGCGGTTGTTTGGTGGTGTTTAAATTGGCTGAATTGGCGTTTGATATTCAGTTTAATGCTGCTGCTATTCCAAGTGAATATTTTCAACAGCCAACTACATCAACACTGGCATTATCAATGATGGCACTAGATACGGCGAACAATGAACTTAAAGTGATCCGTGAGTTGTCGTTACCAGAAGCGGTGACTCAACAAATGATTGACGTTATGCAAACTCAACGTGCAATTGAAGATCCAATGGCGGTTAATGCTGAGAACATGCATTTATTAAATACCGTTAGTACTGAAGAGTTATTGACTAAAATTACGTTAACCCCTATTCAGACCGTGATTGCACCAAGCTGTAGTTGTGGTCATAACCATGAAGATGGTCATCACCACCACGGTTAAATGAAAATTAACAGGGTTATCGTTAGGCGGTTAGTCTCGTTTAATAGATGAAAAAAAAGCTGGTTATCCAATTTATAAAAAAGGAAAAAACCAGCTTTAATTGAAAGCGTTAGTAAGATCAACGCATGGTAACAAATTCCTCAGAACCTGTAGGGTGGATAGCAACAACGCTATCGAAATCAGCTTTAGTTGCGCCCATCTTCATTGCAACACCAAAACCTTGGATCATTTCATCAACGGTATAACCGATGCCGTGTAGACCAACCACTTTCTCATCCGCGCCCGCACAAACAAGTTTCATTTTGCATGGCTGACGATGCGTTGTGACAGCGGTGTACATCGCCGTAAAGCCTGATTGGTAGACTTTTACGTTCTCTTCACCGTATTGATCAATCGCTTCTTGAGTTGTAAGACCAATAGTACCAATTGGTGGGTGACTAAAGACAACCGTTGGTACTAATTTGTAATCCATCTTCGCTTCAGGCTTGTTGTTAAACAAACGCTCAGATAATTGACGACCTGCTTTAACCGCAATAGGGGTTAGTTCGATACCGCCTTCCATGATGTCACCCACACAATAAATGCCAGCAACATTGGTTTGTTGGAATTGATCAACCTTGATGTAACCGCGGCTATTAGTTTCAACACCGGTTGCTTGAAGGTTGATTTTGTCAGTGGTTGGGTGACGACCAATCGCCCAAATCAGTAAATCGGTATTGTGAGATTCACCGTTTTCAAAATGCAGTGTAATCGAGCCGTCAGCTTCTTTAACCACTTGTTTAGGAATTGAATGGGTGTGCAGAGTTGGACCTTCTGCTGCCATTACTTCTACTAACGTATCAACAATCATTGGATCAAAGCTACGTAGTGGTGATTCTTTACGAACGAACAGGTGAGTATCAGTACCAAAAGCACTTAATACACCTGCGATTTCAACGGCGATGTAACCTGCGCCGACAATAGCAGTACGCTTAGGTTGCTCAACTAACTCAAAGAAACCATTAGAATCGATACCGAACTCAGCACCAGGGACATTAGGAATAGTCGGTTCACCACCAACGGCAATCAAAATATGATCGGCAGTGTAATGCTCACCATTAACTTCAATTGTTTTAGCGTCAACAAAGGTAGCAAAACCATTGATCACTTCAACGTTGTTATTGCCAAGTACATTGTCGTAAGAAGCGTGAATGCGGCTGATGTAAGCTTCACGATTTTCAACCAGTTTGCCCCAGTTAAAACTTTTTACATCAACGTCAAAGCCATAATCTTTCGCGTAAAGGTGCATAGCTTCTGCGATTTGGGCACCATGCCACATGACTTTCTTTGGTACACAACCGACGTTAACGCAAGTGCCGCCGAGGGCTTTTGCTTCAATGATTGCTACTTTAGCGCCATACATTGCTGCACGGTTTGCTGATGCAATACCACCGCTACCGCCACCGATACAGATGTAATCAAAATGCTTCGCCATGACTTTACTCCAATAGATGTTATGAATATTCACTGTCACCTAGTGTAATCAAGATTGGGCTGAGTGACGAGGATTTAAAATCGGAAAAATCGATTAGTAATGTGTTTTACCATCGGAAATGATGATTGTCACGAAAGGAATGTAACAGCCACACTAAGGTGCAGCTGCTTTTTAGTCGAAAAATAATATAAATCGTTTACTCGGGAACGATCCACTCAACCTTATGATGACCATGATTAGGCGCAATTGCCTGTTGTAGCCATGGCAGTATTTGCTCCATTTGGCTGGCTAGTTTCCACGGTGGGTTAATCACAATCATGCCAGAAGCGGTCATGCCGCGCTCTTCAGTATCAGGCTCTACGCCAAGCTCAATTTGAAGAATATTGCGAATATCTAAATCTTTTAGACCTTGAATCATGTTATCAATTGTTTCACGGTAAACCACTGGATACCAGATAGCATAAGTACCTGTTGCCCAGCGTTGGTGGCTGTGCTTGATCGCTTTTACCACATCTTGATATTCATGCTTGAGCTCATAAGGCGGATCAATCAGTACTACACCTCGACGTTCTTTGGGCGGCAAGCTTGCTTTTAGACGCGCAAAAGCATCTTCTTGGTACATTTTTACTTGGCGATCACCGCGGAATTCTTGCAGTAATAATGGGAAATCACTTGGGTGTAATTCGGTTAATACCATTCGATCTTGAGCGCGGATTTGTGCGCGTGCAACTTTGGGTGATCCTGGGTAATAACGCAGTTCGTCATCATTATTAAGTGCTTTGATCGCGTCGATATAAGCGCCAATCTCTGCGGGGATATCATCGCGTGACCAAATACGGGCGATACCTTGCTTAAACTCACCGGTTTTTTCGCTGCGCTCATCTTGGAGATCATAACGACCCACACCTGAGTGAGTGTCGTGATACACGAACGGTTTATCTTTCTGCTTGAGTGCATCCAGAATTAGGCTTTGAACAATGTGTTTAACCACATCTGCGTGGTTGCCAGCGTGAAAGCTGTGGCGATAACTCAGCATGAAATCAGTCTCTATCGGTGTCTAAAGCAGGGATGCTTGTGACTATTATCGTCAATTATTCACCAATATCCAACCATGGTACTCAGCTTTGCTATTCTCAATATTAAGGAAATGCGCTATTTCTGCCTTTTTATCCCCTAAACCGATCAAAGGATTGAAATTTAACTATCACGGGCGCATGTTAATAAGAAGATAAAAATAAAGGAAAAGCATATGTCTAACCCATTATTGACGATGGCTGATTTGCCACCGTTTGTTCATATTAAGCCTGAGCACATTAAACCTGCGGTTGAACAAGCGATCGCTGATTGTCGTGAAAATGTAGAATCTGTGTTGATGGAAATGGCGCAGCCAACATGGGAAACCATTTGTGCACCTTTAGCTGAAACCGATGATCGTTTAGGGCGTATTTGGTCGCCTGTTGGGCATCTTAACGGCGTGAAAAATAGTCCTGAATTACGCCAAGCGTATGAAAGTTGTTTGCCGTTATTGTCAGATTACGCCACTTGGGTTGGACAAAATAAAGGTCTTTATGATGCGTATAAGATGATCAAAGCCAGTGATGATTTTGCTGATTTAGATCAGGCTCAACAAAAAGCAGTGAATGATGCCCTGAAAGCGTTTGAGTTATCAGGAATTGGTTTACCTGCTGAGCAACAACAACGTTTTGGTGATATCAGTAAGCGTCTGTCTGAATTAGCTTCAACCTTTAGTAATAACGTGCTTGATGCCACCATGGCGTGGAGCAAAGTGATCACCGATGTTGAGCAATTAGGCGGATTACCTGCGTCAGCCTTGCAAGCAGCGCAAGCTAATGCTGAAGCTAAAGGTGAACAAGGTTATTTGTTTACACTCGATATTCCTTCGTATTTACCGGTGATGACGTACTGTGATAATCGTGAATTACGCGCTGAAATGTATCAAGCCTTTAGTACTCGCGCCTCTGATCGTGGTCCCAATGCGGGTGAGTTTGATAACTCAGAAATTATTGTTGAAAAACTAAAACTCAGTCATGAAATTGCGCGTTTATTAGGTTTCAGCAGTTACGGTGAGAAATCACTGGCGACTAAAATGGCGCAGTCTACCGATCAAGTATTGGGTTTTTTAAATAATTTAGCTGATCGAGCCAAACCACAAGGTGAACGTGAAGTAGCAGAATTGCGCGAGTATGCACGCAATGAATTTAACGTCGAGCAATTAGAGCCGTGGGATTTTACGTTCTATTCTGAAAAATTAAAGCAGCACCGTTACAGTATTTCAGATGAAGAATTACGCCCCTATTTTCCTGAGCAAAAAGTTGTTGCGGGTTTATTTGAAGTCTTAAAGCGTGTGTTTGGATTGGATATCAAACAGCGCTTAGGGGTTGAAGTATGGCACGAGTCAGTGACTTTCTATGACATCTTTGATGCTCAAGGCACGTTGCGTGGTAGCTTCTATTTAGATCTGTATGCTCGTGAACATAAACGTGGTGGCGCATGGATGGATGAGTGCATGGTGCGCCGTACTCGTATTGATGGCAGCTTGCAAACACCCGTAGCCTATTTAACCTGTAACTTTAATCGTCCTATTGGCGATCAGCCAGCGTTATTTACCCATAACGAAGTCACTACCTTGTTCCATGAAACGGGGCATGGTATTCACCACATGCTAACCCAAATTGATGTGGCGGCAGTGTCTGGTATTAATGGTGTGCCATGGGATGCGGTTGAATTACCAAGTCAATTCCTTGAAAACTGGTGCTGGCAAGAAGAGGCATTAGCGTTTATTTCAGGTCATTATCAAACTGGTGAGCCATTGCCAAAAGCGATGCTTGATAAAATGCTGGCCGCTAAAAACTTCCAATCAGCGATGTTTATTTTACGCCAACTTGAATTTGGTTTGTTTGATTTCAGCTTGTACTCTAATTACGATCCAGAGGTCGGTGCACAAGTGTTAGAAACGCTGTTGGAAGTGAAACAGAAAGTCTCAGTTGTGCCTAGTCCTGAGTGGGGTCGATTCCCACATAGTTTTAGTCATATTTTTGCCGGTGGTTACAGCGCAGGTTATTACAGTTACTTGTGGGCAGAATTATTGTCAGCCGATGCGTTCTCACGCTTTGAAGAGGAAGGTATTTTTAATACTCAAACAGGTAACGACTTCCTGACCTGTGTATTAGAAAAGGGCGGCAGTGAAGAACCAATGGAATTGTTTAAGCGTTTCCGTGGTCGTGAGCCACAGTTGGATGCGATGTTGCGTCACAGTGGTATCACAGGTTAAGTTGGGATAATTGCAAATAGAACACCAATAAAAAAGGCTCCTTGGGGAGCCTTTTTTGATCGTAGTGCTAAGAGGATAATCATCTTAGCTAAATATTATGGTGCTAATTAATCTTGTGCTGTTACAACCATTGGCCAGCCCATGTCAGTTTGACGGTTAGCTTCTTGGGTTAGTTCACTACGAGTTAGTGGATTATTGATCAACCATTTAGCCGATAATAACAGTGTCAATTTATTTGCATCCATTTGTAAACTAAATGGCGGCAAACAGTTTTTATCGCGGCGATGGCATAAAATAATTGCCAATCGTAGCAAGCGTAGTAAGCGTGCTGCACTTGGGGCTGATAATGCATGTTGCTCTGGCAAGCTGGTTAATGGGCCGTTATGACGACGCAATAGTTCAGCAATAAGATTTTTTTGGGCGCGGGTAAAACCGGGTAAATCCATGTGCTTAATTAAGTAAGCTGCATGTTCACCACTTTTTTTAAATTCAATACTGGTGCCAATTTCATGTAATTGGGCAGCAGCTTGGAGGAGGCTTTCTGCTGGTGATTCCAGTTGCCAGTTTGGACACTGAGCTAATAATGCCAGTGCCATATCACTAACGCTGTCTGCGTGGTTGTGATCTAACTGAAATCGTTGTTGTATGCTAATAATAGTACGAGAGCACACATCGTGATGACGCATTTGATCCATCATTTCATACACCAAACCTTCGCGAAGCGCACCGCCTGCAAGAGTCATGGATTCAATCTGTAATGATTCAAATAAAGCAATTAGTATCGACAACCCACTAGGGAAAACGAGGGCGCGTTCTAATGTTAAACCTTCAATATCAAGATCTTCCAAGCGTTCATATTGCATCGCTTGGCGTTGAAGGCGTTTAAGCTTTGGCAAGGTAATAATTTCATCCATGCCTTGTGCCAGCATTATTTCTTGTAATGCTTGCACGGTGCCGCTGGCGCCAACACAGGTTTCCCAGCCTTGTTGAGTGTAACGCTCAATAATGGCTTCAATGGCTTCTTTAGCACCATTAATAGCAGCATCAAAGTTAGTTGAGGTTAAGCAGCGATCTTTAAAGTATCGCTCTAGCCAAGTGACACAACCAATTTTTAGGCTGGTCAGTGCGCTAGCATCAAAACCTTCACCAATAATGACTTCAGTACTGGCACCACCAATATCAACCACGAGGCGTTTATCACTGCCTCCTGAGGTATGCGCTACCCCTTGATAGATAATGCGTGCTTCTTCTTCACCCGCAATAACACTCACCGGATACCCAAGAATACGGTGAGCCTCGGAAAGAAATTCATTAGCATTGACCGCTGTGCGCAAGGCGGCAGTACCGACAATGCGAATATGATCAGGTTTGATATCCTGCAAACGTTCGGCAAAAATTGCCAAACAGTCAAGGCCACGTTGAATGGCGTCTTGGCTGAGTTCGTTTTGATTGTTCAGACCCGCAGCTAAACGTACTTTTCGTTTAATTTTAGCTAGCGTCTGAACACTACCATTGACTTCACGAACAACCCACATATGAAAGCTGTTAGATCCTAAATCAATCGCGGCATAAAGCGGTGATACTGAATTTCTTTCCATAGAGATACTTTAACTTATTTTATGCTGGTTTATTTTGTGGCGGACGACGGCGATTATTGCGCTGACGTGATTGCCCCTGACCTTGACCTTGACGCTGGTTATTACGACGACCACCTTGGCGAGGAGTACGCTGTAAGCGAATCGGCGCAGGTAAATCATCTAAAAGCGCTTCAGAGTCATATTTTGATTGTGGAATACCATGCTCAATGTAGGTCTCGATCGCTGGTAAGTTAATCGCGTATTCTTCACAAGCAAAACTAATGGAGTGACCGCTTTCGCCAGCACGACCAGTACGACCAATACGGTGAACATAATCTTCAGCGTCATCAGGTAGATCGTAGTTAAATACGTGCGTAACCATAGGAATATGTAAGCCACGAGCCGCAACATCTGTTGCCACAAGGATATCAATATCGCCTTTGGTGAATTCTTCTAGAATACGTTCACGTTTCTTCTGTGGTACATCGCCATTAAGTAAACCCACGCGATGACCATCAGCGGCTAAATGCCCCCAAACATCTTCACAACGGTGCTTAGTGTTAGCGAAAATAATCGCGCGATCTGGCCATTCTTCTTCAATCAACGTTTGTAATAAACGCATTTTTTCTTGGTTAGATGGGTAGAACAACTCTTCTTGAATACGGTGGCCTGTTTTTTGTGCAGGTTCAACCACAACGCTTTCTGGGCTATTCATGTGCTCAAATGCAAGTTCTTTAACGCGGTATGATAACGTTGCTGAGAACAGCATGTTTAGACGCGCTTTTGGCTCTGGCATACGGCGGAACAAGAAACGGATATCTTTAATAAAGCCCAAATCGAACATGCGATCGGCTTCATCCAATACCACTACTTGAATGCTGGCAAGGTCGATAACGCGTTGCTTGTAGAAGTCGATAATACGACCACAAGTACCGATCAGGATATCAACACCTTCATCGAACACTTGTTTTTGTTTTTCATAAGGTTCACCGCCATAAGCAAGGCCAGCTTTAAGGCCGGTGCTTGCAAGTAGCGACGAAGCATCATTGAAAATTTGGATCGCCAACTCTCGCGTTGGCGCCATAATGATCGCCCGCGGTTGATTGGTTTTACGCTCTGCTGGTGCAGGAGTCTCCAATAAATAGTTAAAAGTAGCGGTCAGAAAAGCAAGGGTTTTACCCGTACCTGTTTGAGCCTGTCCCGCGATATCATGGCCAGTGAGCACAACTGGCAATGCCAAGGCCTGGATCGGGGTACAATAATGAAACCCTTTCTCTTCCAATCCTTTTAGCACTAGGGGGTTTAACCCTAGTTCGGCAAATTTCTGCTCTGTGATATGTGTCGTTTTCATTACTATAGAATATCAGCTTAGGGTTGCAATACGAAACGTATTCCATTCAAATAGGATAACGATTTGCTGGTTAATTCAATATCAGCTAACAAAATCACTGTTGGAGTGGAAGATGAGCGATAAGATTGTGCAGCTTACCGATGAAAGTTTTGATACTGATGTTGTCAATGCTGCGGGTCCAGTATTAGTCGATTTTTGGGCTGAATGGTGTGGCCCTTGTAAAATGATTGCCCCGATTCTTGATGAAATCGCTGATGAATACGAAGGTAAATTAACGATTGGTAAATTAAATATCGACCAAAATTCGGCGACGCCGCCAAAGTTTGGTATTCGTGGTATTCCAACGTTATTATTGTTTAAAGACGGCGCTGTAGCAGCAACTAAAGTCGGTGCGTTGTCAAAAACTCAGCTGAAAGAGTTCCTTGAAACGAACTTATAAGTGACATAATTGCGATCCATGCACAATTTCTAAGTTGTGCATGGGTTGTCTAGCGACTATGCTAGACGGATAGAACGTTTAGTGTTAGCGTAACGCACAGAAATTGCATTTCCGTTCATTTCTTGACCAAGCCCTATTGGTCATTCTTATCTCAACTATATAGAACCCCGATTTTGACAGACAAGAAACCCACCACTATGAATCTTACAGAACTGAAGAGCCAACCTATTCCTCAGTTGGTATCACTTAGCGAAAGTTTAGGATTAGAAAACCTGGCCCGCTTACGTAAGCAGGACATCATCTTCTCCATCCTTAAGCAACATGCTAAAAGTGGTGAGGATATTTTTGGCGATGGTGTTCTAGAGATTTTGCAAGACGGCTTCGGCTTTCTGCGTAGCGCAGACAGTTCTTACCTTGCAGGCCCTGATGATATTTATGTATCACCTAGCCAAATTCGTCGTTTCAATCTTCGTACTGGCGATACTATTGCCGGAAAGATTCGTCCACCGAAAGACGGTGAGCGTTACTTTGCACTGTTAAAAGTGAACGAAGTAAACTACGACAGACCAGATAACGCTCGTAATAAAATTCTGTTTGAAAACCTTACTCCACTGCACGCAAACGATCGTATGCGTATGGAACGTGGTAATGGCTCAACTGAAGATATTACCGCGCGTGTTCTAGATTTAGCCTCACCAATCGGTAAAGGCCAACGTGGTTTGATTGTTGCACCGCCAAAAGCCGGTAAAACAATGTTACTGCAAAATATTGCTCAAAGTATTTCTTACAACCACCCTGAGTGTGTGTTGATGGTATTGCTTATCGATGAGCGTCCGGAAGAAGTAACTGAGATGCAACGTCTTGTAAAAGGCGAAGTCATTGCATCAACGTTTGATGAGCCAGCTTCACGTCACGTACAAGTGGCAGAAATGGTTATCGAAAAAGCAAAACGTTTGGTTGAGCATAAGAAAGATGTTGTTATCTTACTTGACTCAATTACCCGTCTAGCGCGTGCTTACAACACCGTTATTCCTTCTTCAGGTAAAGTATTAACAGGTGGTGTGGATGCTAACGCTCTTCACCGTCCTAAGCGCTTCTTTGGTGCGGCACGTAATGTCGAAGAAGGCGGTAGCTTAACTATCATCGCAACAGCGCTAGTAGATACTGGCTCTAAAATGGATGAAGTTATCTACGAAGAATTTAAAGGTACAGGTAACATGGAATTGCATCTTTCTCGCAAAATTGCTGAGAAACGTATTTTCCCTGCGATTGACATTAATCGTTCTGGTACCCGTCGTGAAGAGTTATTGGCGAAAGCTGATGAGCTACAGAAAATGTGGATCCTGCGTAAGATCGTTCATCCAATGAGTGAATCGGACAGCATGGAATTCTTGATCGACAAACTATCAATGACCAAAACTAATGAAGAGTTCTTTGACGCAATGCGTCGTCAGAAATCATAATTCATTTAAGCGGTTATTGAACTAAAAACGTCACTCTAGGGTGGCGTTTTTTTATGGCTGAAATTCAAAAATATAGCGTGGTAATATTTGTTAACCCACAGAATTAAAACGGGTATTTTCTTTTTGTGGACGATGGGTGTTTTCCGCGTCACAACTGGTTATACTAGCAAAAATCATTCTCATTAAGTTAATGTCAGCAATGCTGATTTAACTTTGTTTAGCTACAGGTAGTCGCTATGAAATACAAGGATCTACGTGACTTTATTGCTTATTTAGAACAGCAAGGGCAATTACAACGTATTCAACAGCCGGTTGATCCTAATCAGGAAATGACGGAAATTTGCGATCGTACTTTACGTGCAGGTGGTCCGGCATTGTTGTTTGAAAATCCTGTAGGTTACGACATGCCTGTGCTGGCAAACTTGTTTGGTACGCCACAACGGGTAGCAATGGGAATGGGGCGTGATAATGTTAAGCAGTTACGTGAAGTTGGCGAATGGTTGGCATATTTAAAAGAGCCGGAGCCACCGCATGGTTTGCGGGATGCGATCAATAAAATCCCGGTGTTTAAGCAAGTGCTTAATATGCCGACTAAAGTGCTTCGTAAAGCGCCTTGCCAACAAATAGTTTGGCAGGGTGATGAGGTTGATTTAGATAAGCTTCCTGTTATGAGTTGCTGGCCCGATGACGTAGCACCATTGCTAACATGGGGGTTAACCATTACTCGTGGGCCGAATAAAAAACGCCAAAATTTAGGTATTTATCGCCAGCAAAAAATTGCTAAAAATAAAGTGATTATGCGTTGGTTAGCGCACCGTGGTGGCGCGTTAGATATGCGTGAATGGTGTGAAGCGCATCCCGGTGAGAAATTTCCTGTCACGGTGGCTTTTGGCGCTGATCCGGCGACGGTATTAGGCGCAGTCACACCAGTACCTGATACTTTGTCTGAATATGCGTTTGCCGGTTTGTTACGTGGCAGTCGTACTGAGGTGGTTAAAAGCATCAGTAACGACTTACAAGTACCAGCCAGTGCTGAAATTGTGATGGAAGGTTATATCGACCCTGAAGAATATGCCGATGAGGGTCCTTATGGCGATCATACCGGTTATTACAATGAGGTTGAGCGCCACCATGTATTTACCATTACTCATATCACCATGCGTAACGATCCAATTTACCACAGTACCTATACCGGGCGTCCACCGGATGAACCTGCGGTATTAGGGGTGGCGTTAAACGAAGTGTTTGTGCCTATTTTACATAAGCAGTTCCCAGAGATTGTTGATTTTTATTTACCGCCAGAAGGGTGTTCTTACCGCATGGCTGTAGTGACGATGAAAAAACAATATCCAGGTCATGCTAAGCGCGTAATGATGGGGGTGTGGTCGTTTTTACGCCAGTTTATGTACACTAAATTTGTGATTGTATGTGATGATGACGTTAATGCGCGTGATTGGCAGAGTGTGATTAATGCCATGACCACACGCATGGATCCAGTGCGAGATACGTTGCTGATTGATAATACCCCGATTGATTCGCTTGATTTTGCCTCGCCTGTAGTGGGGCTCGGTTCTAAAATGGGGATTGATGCCACCATTAAATGGCCAGCCGAGTTAGCCAATACGGCACAAAAATCACCACTAATCACAACTGAATTTGATATTGAAGCCGGATTGGCGGTATTACGGCAGCAAGTTCCCGCCATTATTGAGTGTTATCTACCTTCTGAAGCTGCTGATCATAGTATGGCGATAGTGAGTATCAATAAAACTATAGCGGGTGAAGCCAAGCAAGTGATGACGGCTGTATGGGCATTCTTAAATCAGTTCACTGACGCTAAATTTGTGATTGTGTGTGATGGTGATGTTAGTGTGCGGGATTGGAATGATGTTATTTGGGCTGTCACTACCCGCATGGATCCAAGCCGTGATACGGTATTAATTGCTGCAACAGCAACGCATTGTTCGAAAATTGGCTTTGATGCGACCAATAAAATCGGTGTAGAAACCCACCGTGAGTGGGGAACTCCAATCGTTAAAGATCCGCAAATTGTGGCGCGTATTGATGCGATGTGGGCACAATTAGCGATTAGAAACTAAGTCAGATTGCAATCATAAGCACTAATTAATCGCCTGATATTTTATGTTTCAGTGATAATGTTCGTCATTGAATTGAGAGTTTTTTATGTACCAAGTACGCCTGTTGCCCAATAACATTACTTTTGTTGCCAACGCGCAGCAAACAGTATTACAAGCAGCGCTCGACGCAGGTATTGCTTTCCCTAATCGTTGCCAAGTTGGCGCTTGTGCGATGTGTATGTGCCGTAAACAGCAAGGTCAAATAAGCTATGAGCTTGAGCCGATGTTGACGCCACAAGAGCAGGCACAAGGCTGGATCTTTGCTTGTCTTGCGAGGGTGGAAAGTGACTTGGTGTTATCGTTAGACTAGAGGAAAACCATGTCTATCCAATGTGAAGTAAAGTCAGTTGAACCGTTGGCATGTAATACATACCGTATTTTATTAAAGCCATTACAAGCCCTCGATTTTAAAGCGGGTCAATACTTATTAGCCGTGATGGGTGAGAAAGATAAACGCCCATTTTCGATTGCTAGCAGCCCTTGTCGTCAAGACGAGCTTGAGCTTCATATTGGTGCTGCGGAACATAATGCGTATGCGTTAGAAGTAGTTGAGAGCATGAAAAGCGCATTAAGTGATCATCACGCGGTCACGATTGACGCCGCGCATGGTGAAGCATGGTTGCGCCATGAAAGTCAGCGGCCATTATTGATGATCGCTGGCGGTACCGGTTTTTCTTATATTCGCAGTATGGTTGATAATTGTATTAGTCGTGGTTTGACCCAGCCAATATTTATTTATTGGGGGGGGCGTGATTTATGCCAGTTATATGCTAACGCCGAAATGCAGGCATTAGCCCAGCAGTATCCCAATATTAGTTATGTACCTGTGGTGGAAATGGCGACTGAAGGTTGGCAAGGTAAAGTCGGTAATGTACTTGATGCGGTTGCTGAAGATTTTGTCAGTTTATCGGCTTATGATATTTATGTTTGTGGTCGCTTTGAAATGGCGGGTGCAGCGCGTGAGCGTTTCTGTACTGAAAAAGGCGCGCTACGCGAGCATATGTTTGCCGATGCGTTTGCATTTATTTAAGTTATTAAACCCATAAGAAAGGCGCGAATTTCGCGCCTTTTTTGTGCCTATTTTTTGACGGATAATGATCTTTGAGAGGAGACTTTTTGTTTAACCCAAGTTTCGTTAAACCATAATGACAATAAAATAATCCCGCCGCCGATAATTAATCGTAGGTAATCTACATCATGGTTCCAGATAACAATATTGACGATTAAGCCCGCAGGTACCAAGGCATTATTCATGACCGCTAACGCTCCCGCATTGACTAGCGTTGCGCCTTTGTTCCAAATGAAATATCCCACCCCTGAAGCAATCACGCCAAGATAGACTAAAATACTCCATTGCAAGGTTGTTGTTGGCAGTTTGGCACTATTACCAAACAATAAATACATCGGCACCGCCACGCAAACCGCGCCCAAATAAAACCAACCAAAGACCGTATGCTGTGGAATGTCAGCGTGTTCTTGTTCCATTATGCGCTTGTAGCCGACCTGACCAATCGCAAAGCAAAGGTTAGCCCCTTGAACCACCAAAAACCCGATAATAAAGTGCTGATTAATACTTTCAAACTTAATCACTGCGGCACCGAATACGGCGATAACAGCACTGAGTAAATACCATGGCGAGAATTGTTTATGGAGTGCGTCGTAGATAAGGGTGACGTAAATGGGCGTGAAAATAGTGAACAGTAACACTTCAGGAACGGTTAAATATAAAAACGATTGATAATAGAAACAATACATCAACCCTAATTGAAATGCGCCGACAATCATTAACTTTAGCGCAAGTTTCGGATGTAGGTGCTTGGTACGTAAAAACGGTAAAAAAACCACCGCCGCTAAACAAACGCGGGTTAATACTGAAAACCAAGCATCCACTTGACCCGCAAGATAAACGCCGATCAAGCTAAAAGAAAAAGCCCATAACAGGGTGATTACAGATAAGTATTTCATCGTCACAAAAGGTGTAGATAAAGGGTAATCGTAGTGTAACTAAATTGCAGCGAGAGGAATATGATAATTGCGGAGCAGAGCTATCAGTATCAACAGCAGTCATCATAACTGCTGTTGATTGGATCGTATTATTTTAGCGGTACCATTAATAAATCAACTGGGGTACGACTAATTAGCTGGCGGGTTGAAGATAAAATCTTGCTCCAAAAATCTTGATGATGACCACAAATAATCAGATCAACATTGAGATCTTTGATAGTGTTACAAATTTCGTCACTTAAATCGCCACTACCCACTAACGTATGTGCCACAGGGTAGCCAGCATTATTGGCAAGTGCGTGTAATCTATTTTGAGCATCACTTTCAGCACGTTCGTGCATTTCAGCAAGATTAATATCAATTAAGCCAGTGTAGAGATCAGCATAATCTACATCAATGTGAACCAGTGATAGTTTAGCATCCAACGATTGTGCTAGTTTGGCTGCTTTATCGACGAGATAGGCGCTGTCTTCAGAAAGATCAATAGCAGCGAGAATATGTTTATAAACCATCACTTACATTCCATGGCAATATAATAATAGTCCATGTTAGCACTGGTCTACACTTAAAAATATCGATTAGGTCGCATCTATAGGTTACGAAATGGTTAATTATTTTCCGTAATCGTTGATTCATTTTTATTGTTATTTTAGTGGTTTATACTAACAGTAGTGTCCTTTAATAAGGACGTTTTGTTCATTTGTTGCATTCTTAACAATGCACAGTGACAATGTCTTGATTACACTTAAACAAACAGGAGTCGTGCAATGTTAGCCAAGGCAATGGTTGAAAATCTTAACGAGCAAATTAATTTAGAGTTCTTTTCTTCAAATTTATATCTGCAAATGAGTGCATGGTGTGAAGATAAAGGTTTTGAAGGTGCTGCGGCGTTCTTACGTGTACATGCTGCTGAAGAAATGCAACATATGCAACGTTTGTTTACTTATGTGAGTGAAACGGGCGCGTTGCCTATTTTAGGCACCATTGAAGCGCCTAAGCATGAGTTTGCTTCTTTAGGGGCTGTGTTCCGCGAAACCTACGAGCACGAGCAACTGATCACTAAGAAAATTAATGAACTCGCCCATGTTGCATTTTCTGCTCAAGATTATTCAACCTTTAATTTCTTACAGTGGTATGTGTCAGAGCAACACGAAGAAGAAAAATTATTCAAAGGCATTTTAGATAAAATTGAATTAGTTGGTGAAGATGGTAAAGCGCTATTCTTTATTGATAAAGACTTAGCCGCGATGGCTAAAGGTGAGTCAGCACCAACATCAGTAATGGATTCACAAGCTTAAAGTGATTCAGGGGGGAAGTGATAATACACTGCCCCTTTTATCCCTGTAAGCCCGTGATATATAAGAGGGGATAACTATGATCAGTGGTGATGCACTTTTGGTTGCGATTTTTTTGGTAGCAACTGTTAATACTTGTAGATATATCAGTACATTACGTTCTTTATTAATAGTAATGCGAGATTGTGATCCGCTATTATACCAACAGGTAGATGGACGTGGTTTCTTTTCATCTCAAGGCAATGTTAGTAAACAGTTCCGCTTATTTCATTACATCCGTAGCCAACAGTATAAAAAACATCACGATCCACTCTTCATGGCTAAGTGCATGAAAGTTCGTAAACTATTTGTATTGGCAAGTACGTTTATGATCACTTTTTTTGTGGCTATTTTTGCTGTGGCTTTCCTCGGACTCTAATCTCACATCTCTTTCTGAGGTGTCACTGCTCTGGTGACACTTTCTTTGCTGTATCCTCGCTCAGTGTTATATCATTGGTCTTGATATAACAACAACTCATCAATTAGTTATCAATTAGTTATCAATGACACCTCATTTCTACCTATTCAGTATCGGAAACTAAGTCGCTATGGATCAATTTTTACTTTGGTGGGCATCACTTGAAAAAGGTGCGTCCGTTAATTGGATATATAACATTGGCTTATTGCTACTGTTGAGTGCGTTACTGTGGGGTGGGTGGATATTACTCTCACGCCGTTTAGCGACCGTGGCGAGTAAAACACAGTTGATTTGGGATGATGCCTTAATTGATGCTGTTCGAGCCCCTGTTTCGTTATGTATTTGGGTATGGCCGGGGTTGATGGCATTAGGGATAATGCTCGATAACGTGACAACTTATTCCAGTGGTTTTTTGGCTGTATTACGCCATTTATTATTGATTGGGATATTTATTTGGATCGTGATGCGGTTAATCACCAATATGGAACAGACCATATTAGATAATCGTCCCCATCGTGATGCCACCACGGTTACTGCTATTTCAAAAATATTGCGCTTACTGGTAATGGTACTGAGCAGTTTAATTGTGATGCAGAATTTCGGCTTGAGTTTGTCGGGGTTACTGACCTTTGGTGGCGTCGGTGGTTTAGTGGTCGGTATGGCTGCCAAGGATTTACTGGCGAACTTCTTTGGTGGCATGATGATTTATTTTGATCGCCCTTTTAAAGTGGGTGATTGGATTCGGAGCCCAGATCGTCAAATAGAAGGCACTATTGAACGCATTGGTTTTCGAATGACAGTGATCCGTACTTTTGATAAGCGTCCACTATATGTACCTAATTCGGTCTTCAGTTCGGTGGTGGTTGAGAATGCTTCACGGATGCAGAATCGACGCATTAAACAAAGTGTCGGTTTGCGTTATTGCGATGCAGCAGTGGTGGGGTTGGTGGTCGATGATATTAAAGCCATGCTCCAAAATCATGCTGATATTGAAACGCGCCAAACCTTGATTGTGAGTTTTGATACTTATGGACCATCGTCATTGAATATATTGGTGTATACCTTTACCAAAACCGTTGATTGGGTCAAATACAAAGCGGTGCAGCAAGATGTAATGCTGCAAATTGTCGCGATTGTGCATGCCCGTGGCGCTGATTTTGCGTTCCCAACTACCACCTTAGAGATGCCAACTGCGGCAATCACAGCATTAACGGCAATCGAGAGTCGTCAACAAGCTTGATTTTAATCGAATAAATCACCGTGATTGGATAGCGGTTGGTATTGGACTAAGAGGCAGGTAAAATAGCCACAACAATAGAAAAAGGATGCTAATCGTTAGCATCCTTTTTGCGTTTATTTAGTGACATTTAAGGCTGATTGAAATCCATGGCAAACAAATATGATGTAGTAATTATTGGTGCAGGCGCGGCAGGCTTAATGTGTGCTGCCACCGCAGGAAAACGTGGACGCTCAGTGTTAGTACTTGATCACGGCAAAAAACCTGGCCGTAAAATTTTAATCTCAGGTGGTGGTCGTTGTAATTTCACTAACAATGATGTCGCTGCTAATAATTATGTTTGTCGTAATCCCCATTTTGTTAAATCAGCGTTGTCGCAATACAGCCAATGGGATTTTATCGGCTTAGTATGCCAGCATGAAATTGACTATGAAGAGCGTGATCATGGGCAGTTGTTTTGTGTTGATTCCGCGAAAGACATTGTCAAAATGTTGGTGGCAGAATGTGATTTGCCCAATATCAGTTTACGTTACCAAACCGATATTAGTGCTATTACCCAATTAGAGACCGGGTTTAGTTTGAGTGTTAATGGTGAAACGATTAGCTGTGAATCGCTGGTGGTTGCAACGGGTGGGTTATCGATGCCGAAATTGGGTGCGACTCCGTTTGGTTATCAATTAGCACAGCAGTTTGGTTTGAAAATGGTGCCAACCACCGCAGGTTTAGTGCCATTTACACTGCATCAACAAGATAAAGATACTTTCGAAGAATTATCGGGTATTGCTGTTCCTACGGTGATAACGACCGAAGATGGCACCAGTTTCAAAGAAAATTTATTATTTACTCACCGTGGCTTATCGGGCCCTGTGGTTTTGCAAATTTCATCTTATTGGTTGCCGGGACAGAAAGTAAGTATTGATTTATTACCGATGCTGAATTTGGCGGAAACGTTAATTGAATTACGTGAACAGCACCCAAATCAGAGCTTAAAAAATACCTTATCGCGCTTGTTACCTAAGCGTTTAATTGAAGTCTTAATCACCCGTGGTGACATTACCGATAAACCGTTAAAGCAACTTAACCATAAAGAATTTGAGCAGCTAGGAACCTATTTCCATCAATGGAACATTGCGCCGAATGGCACCGAAGGCTACCGCACAGCTGAAGTGACGTTGGGTGGGGTTGATACTGATGAATTATCATCTAAAACCATGGAGTCTAAAAAAATTAAGGGGCTGTTTTTTGCTGGTGAAGTGATGGATGTCAGCGGTTGGCTTGGCGGTTATAACTTCCAATGGGCGTGGAGTTCAGGCTATGTTGCTGGTCAAAATGTGTGATTTTCAAGCGTTAAATTTGATTTTGTAAGTCTTTAGAAGCTTCAAATTTCATCCAAAATGGTGTTTTTTTGTCGATATTACTTGAGGGGTTGTAAAATCTTTTCAAGTAATATCATGGTGTTATGTTTTATTTTGGTTTTTATTGAAAAATAAATCTTTACAATAATGGCTAACCACATAATAATGATGTCGCTCTGTTGTTCGGAGTTATTAATGAAAACGTCAAGTAAAAGAAAAACCCTCAGAATATCTTCGTTATTGTTGCATTCCTTAGTGTTTCCCTTAGCTTCATAGTCACATTCAATAATTCAAGCTTTCAGCGCATTGTGATTTAATCACGATAAATCTTTATGAATTTTAATCAAATTAAGGGACACATTATGTCTACTACTGGTATCGTTAAGTGGTTCAACGAAGAGAAAGGTTTCGGTTTCATTACTCAAGACAATGGCGGTGCTGACGTATTCGTTCATTTCCGTGCAATCGCTTCTGAAGGTTTCAAAACTCTTGCTGAAGGCCAAAAAGTGTCTTTTGAAGTAGAGCAAGGCCAAAAAGGTCTTCAAGCTGCAAACGTTGTAGCTTTATAATATTTTAAGTCGACGCAAATGGTCGTAGTACTGTTTGCGTCACTTTTAATAACACGCACTTTAACTAAAAAATTATTTATACAATATCATCGAAATATAAAACACTTCCAACATCTGCATCTGCATCTGTCGTTACGTTCCTTATTTACTTCGTTACATTATTATAAATAGCATTTTAATACTTAATCCGTATAAAAGA
This sequence comes from uncultured Photobacterium sp., assembly GCA_947039005.1. GTDB lineage: Bacteria > Pseudomonadota > Gammaproteobacteria > Enterobacterales > Vibrionaceae > Photobacterium. The sequence goes on along the minus strand of CAMQXY010000004.1, from coordinate 41,733 downwards.
TTTAGATGAATTTTATCGTCTTAATATTTTTATTACGAATAAATAATTGAGGATACTTATGTCTCGTTCACTAGGCCGTAAGCGGTTTTGGTTCCAACAAACTCGTCCAGAAAGCCCTATAAATTCAAATGAAAACCAAGAGGTTAAACAATGATAGTAAATTTTAACTTAGTAAAAGATCAACGTGCTTGGACTGCCAATATTCACCAGTTAAATAGCGATGTATTAAAACGTCATATTCTTATTAACGGTAATGTTGATAACCTAGATATATCATTTAGTTATTGTGAAAAAACTGCCGAAGGCAATATAACTAATAGCAGTAATAAAGTGATTGGTAATTTCTACATTTCTTATTAGTACCTCAGGGGATTTAATTAAGAAATGATTTTAATTAAATGTCTTATTCTCGCCAAATGACATTATTTAATTACTCTATAAGTATTAACGACACATTATAATAATTCGGTATTATTATAATGATGATGCTCGTATTGTTACTTGTAAATATTATCATTTCAAATTATTGCACTACGCGATAGTTCAATCAGATTTAAATTAAGGAACACCAAATGTCATTATCAAAAACAATGGGTACAGTTAAGTGGTTTAACGAAGAGAAAGGTTTTGGTTTTTTAACTCAAGACAACGGCGGTGCTGACGTATTCGTTCACTTCCGTGCTATCGCTTCAGAAGGCTTCAAAACATTGGCTGAAGGCCAAAAAGTATCATTTGACGTTGAGCAAGGCCAAAAAGGTCTGCAAGCAGCGAATGTTATCGCGCTATAAGTTTATCGTTTAGATAAGTATAAAATGCTGGCTAAGGCCGGCATTTTTTATATCTGTTGTTTGTGCCTGATGTAAGTTTAGGTTCAGCCTTGTTGAGTATTATTTTAAGGTTAATTTCTTAATTAAGTTAACACTGACTATCAGACGTGTAGATAGATCTAAAAAAAATAAAGCTGCAAGGAAGCAGCAATAAAGACCATTCATTACCTGCTTCACCTTTACTGTAGCTTTTCTCTTCGATGTTTTAATTCCTGCATTACAACGTAAATCTATCCCTGCGGTTATACTCATTACATTAATTTAGTAAGTCATATTTACAGCACGATCTTAATCTATCGATTCCTTATTGTTACAGATCCGCAAATGCTCGTGTCTGAGTGCTCTGGTGAGCTAGACCGCGACCTAAATGGACACGGAATATAAAAGCTGTCGGGCAGACAGTGTTAGCTTGTGGAGCGTAAGTAATGATGAGGTAAGACTCATCAGATTATAAACGTCGTGTGGGTATTATTTGTAAGCAAAAAAAATCCCCACTCAAAGAGCGGGGATTCGTAAGACTGTCATATTATCGCGTTAAGCGATTATAGTGCTTCTTTTTTAATACAAAGAACGTGGTATTTACCGTCTTCGATTTCTGCGCCTTCAGTTTCGTGTTCGAAACCAGGGAATTCAGCATCCCATGCTTCTAGTGCTTTCAAGTACTGGATTTGAGGACTTGTATCATCACCGAAGTTTTCGCCACCCATAAGCATTGGGATGCCTGGTGGGTAAGGGATAACAGAGTTCGCTGCAACGCGACCAACAAGCTTATCAGAAGCTACTAACTCAACGTCATCAGACACTACGAACTGGTAAGCAGTACGTGGTTTCACTTCCATTACTGGAAGGCTTGAGTAAGCGTGGTTCAGAACTTGGCTTGGGTTATGACGTACTAGGTATTCAAACATCTTGTTACCAAGATCTTTAAGACCAAGACCGCGGTAAACTTCTGGAGCAGAAGCTACTAGCTCAGGCAGTAATGTTTCGATATCTGCGTTTGCATCGTAGTGACGCTTGAATGACAACAATGTGTTGATCAAGGTGTCACGCTTACCTTTAGTAATACCCATTGAGAATAGGAACATTACTTGGAAGTCAGTTGTACGTGTTGGTACGATACCGAAACGACCTAGGTATGCTGTTACAAGTGCTGCTGGAACACCTGTTTCTAGGAAGTTACCGTTGTCGTCAAGACCCGGAGTTAGCAAGCTAACTTTGATTGGATCAAGCATACACCAGTCATTGTCGATTTCGTCAAAGCCGTGCCACTTGTCGCCAGGAGTCAGTTTCCAGTTCTGTTGGATAGTCATTAGTGACTCAACAGAAGCATCTTCAAACTTAACTTTGTCGCCGTTCATTTCTGTAACAGTTTCAGCGTTCCAAGGCTTGAAGAACCAATCGTTTTCAGCCGTGTAATCGTTGAATAGTTGACGCATGTTCTGACGGAAGATGATCGCTTCGCGGTTCACTTCGTTAGTTAGCGACAGACCACTTTCGCCTTTCATCATGTTCGCAGCAACATCGTTAGACGCACAGATTGCGTATAGTGGTGATGTTGAAGTGTGCATCATGTAAGCTTGGTTGAAACGATCGAAGTTAATCGCGTTTTCACCGTTACGTACGTGAATGTATGATGCTTGAGACAAGGCATTCAATAACTTGTGCGTTGAGTGAGTTGCAAATACTGTTGGACCAGTATGGTCTTTAGCATCGCCACGCATTGCGAAGTGACCCTTGTAGATAGGGTTAAAACGTGCGTAACCAAACCAAGCTTCGTCCATGTGAATACGGCTAGAGCTTTCGCCTAGTAGCGCTTCAGTCACTTCTGAGTGGTAACATAAACCGTCGTAAGTACAGTTAGTTACTACAGCGTAGCTTGCTTTTTTCTCATCAGCGTTGAAAGGAATACCAGCATTTTTCGCTTTAAGCGCAATGCCTTCTTTGCTCATTTGAACTTTGCTGATTGGACCGATGATACCGTAGCAGTTACGGCTAGGAACCATGTAGATTGGACGAGCGCCTGTTAGGATCAGACCTTGTTCAATTGATTTGTGACAGTTACGGTCACAAATAGCGATGTCGTCATCTTTCATACATGCTTGCATGATAGTACGGTTTGAACCAGACGTACCTACGATACCAGAGTAAGACTGATGAGCACCGAAGATCTTAGCTGCTTCAACTTCTGAATCTTTAAATGCGCCACTGTGGTCAAGTAATGAACCTAGTGCAGCACGCTCGATACCCATATCGGTACGGAACAAGTTTTCGCCGAAGAATTCGAAGAATTGGTTACCAGCAGGTGTCTTAGTAAAACCGATACCACCTTGGTGACCTGGAGCAGACCATGAATACTCATGGATATCGTTGTAGTGCATCATCGCTTTCATGAACGGTGGAAGCACTTGTGCACGGTAACGACGCATTGAAGCAACGATACGGCCAGCAACGAAATCAGCAGTGTCTTCTAGTACTGAGTAACACTCATCAACACGTTCCATTAACTGGCGGTTGTTAAGAATAGAAGTACGAGCACGTTCTGCTAGTAGAAATACTGGCACTTCAGATTGACGTGCTTGTAGTGCTGCTAACAAATCAACTTCTTCGTTAGAATTAACGATTTGCTCTTCAGTTTTTTCAAGTGCTAATACTAGGCTGTCAATTTGAGTAGACAGAATAACCGCACGTGCATCTTCGTAAGAAGTTGCAGTGATGATTTCGATAGTACGGTTTTGTAGTTCAGCGATAAGCGACTTAGTTGCACGGTCTGCAAAGCTGTTTGGAGTAATGTTTTGGTGCTCGATAACGAGAGCACGCATTTTATTTGTACTACTATTGTTGTTCATAATAATGCCTGAATAAAATAATTAGTGGCAGATGTGTTTTACCGCAACATAAAAAATATGAGGTAATAAAAGGTCTGACCGAATATTTTTGAAAGGGAATAAATAATGCCATTTATTAATTAACAATTAATGGATGACGTATTTATTATTTATTCCCATTTCCGTTCTAGCTGGTTATTAATAAATTTCTTTAGTATCGAATTTATTAAATCTTTAAATTAGTTTGCTTTAACTTCTGGTTTAGTATCACGAGCGGCGATGAAGCCGTAGAAGATATAACCAAGTAGTGTCAAGATGGTACCGCCGAATACAGCAGTTGCACCACAAGCGTACACACCATAGATACTGTAAAGAACCGCTAACGTACCCACAGTTGCACCAAGACGGTATTGCTTTTTAGATACCATGTTCTTGCGAAGTAGTACTTCAAGACCTGTCATCGATAGGATGTAAGGTACCATGTTAATAAATACTGCAAGGTTCAATAGCGCGTTGAACTGGCTGATCAAGTTAGGAGAGATAGTCATCACTGCTAATAAGATTTCAGCCGCTAGCATGATTAACATACCTGCAACTGGTACGCCTGCTTTGTTAGTTTTCGCGAAGATTTGAGGGAACAAACCTTCATCCGCAGCGGCTTTAGAAACCTGTGCGTTAGTGAACTGCCAGCCAAGTAGTGAGCCGATACATGCGATAACCGCTGCGATAGTAACGATGTTACCAACAGTAGGGTTGAACATGTGGCTGAATACTAGACCAAATGGGGCAGTAGACGCTGATAGCTCGGCGTTAGGAATAATACCTTGGATAACACCAGTAGAAGCAATGTAAACAATTGCCGCAAAGCCAGTACCGAACAATACTGCTAATGGTACGTTACGCTCTGGGTTTTCAACTGCATCAGAGTTAGCGCCCGCAGATTCAATACCTAGGAATGCCCATAAAGTCAGTGCAACACCAGAAGATACTGAGTGCATTGTAGTGTCATGGTGTGGGTTCCAAGCATTCATGAATGTTTGTGGATCGAACCACCACCAACCGATGATAGATAGACCTGCAACTGGAATAATAATACCCCAAACAGTGAATGCTGAGATTTGACCTGTGATCTTAGGACCACCAAAGTTAGCCACCATAGTAAGGATAAGTACCGCACAAACACCGAAGAAAGTGTGTACAGGAGTATCTAACCAAGGCATAAACGGTTTGATATAGCCTAAACAAGAAACGGCAATAGCAACACAACTAATAACTAAACACACGTAGTAAGTGTAAGAAGAGATGAAGAAAGATGATTTTCCGTGTGCTTCTTCTGCGTAAGCTGACATACCGCCAGAGCGCTTACAAAAGGCACCACATTTAGCGAATGTATAAGCAATACACATTGCGCCTAACGCTGTAACAATCCAAGATAACATTGAGATTGCACCAACTTGCGCCAAGCTTGCTGGTAGCATAATAATACCGGAACCCATCATGTTAACTGCAACAAGTACAGTTAAGCCGACAAGCCCCATTTTTTTAGTGCCAGTATCTGATGACATTATATTCACCTGCGATTAAAAGGGATTTAAACCATATTTTAAATAGGGTTTATATTAATATAAATAAAACCAGATCCATGGTGCGTTATTTATTATATAAGGACGTTTAATTATTTTATTTTATTTATTATAAAATAATTAAAATATAACTCTTAGCATAAGAAATATATTTTAAAGCGAATAATTAACCTTGTTTACGAGACATATAATGCGCTGTTTTTGTAAAAATAAAACCGTAAAAACGGAATAAAGCATTGCATTTTTAGTGATCGAAGTTGTATTCAGTATCATTATTCGACCATTTTTTTGATGTTTTTGAGGGGATAATGTAATAAAAAAAATTATTACAAACTAAAAGTGATTGTTTACAAGGGGTTAAATTCTCACGAGATGATAATTGTCATACAAAACAATCAAGCAACTAAATATAATAAGCCATTAAAAGTGAATAATTACGCACTAAAAATAATGGATATATTTTTTGATAATGTATTTAAGTAATACTGAACTTGTATTATTTTTTATGTAGTCTAAATGCATTGAAATATACTTAAGAAGTATTTTGCTGTGTGTATCACTGAGGTGTTTGGTTATTTATGCTTTTGGGGGGTAGGTTTTGAGCGGTAATGTTGAAGAAAAATCATTATGTGGGGGATAAAAAAATCCCCCGCTGTAAACAGCAGGGGATTGATATTAGAGACTCACATTATCGCGTTAAGCGATTATAGTGCTTCTTTTTTAATACAAAGAACGTGGTATTTACCGTCTTCGATTTCTGCGCCTTCAGTTTCGTGTTCGAAACCAGGGAATTCAGCATCCCATGCTTCTAGTGCTTTCAAGTACTGGATTTGAGGACTTGTATCATCACCGAAGTTTTCGCCACCCATAAGCATTGGGATGCCTGGTGGGTAAGGGATAACAGAGTTCGCTGCAACGCGACCAACAAGCTTATCAGAAGCTACTAACTCAACGTCATCAGACACTACGAACTGGTAAGCAGTACGTGGTTTCACTTCCATTACTGGAAGGCTTGAGTAAGCGTGGTTCAGAACTTGGCTTGGGTTATGACGTACTAGGTATTCAAACATCTTGTTACCAAGATCTTTAAGACCAAGACCGCGGTAAACTTCTGGAGCAGAAGCTACTAGCTCAGGCAGTAATGTTTCGATATCTGCGTTTGCATCGTAGTGACGCTTGAATGACAACAATGTGTTGATCAAGGTGTCACGCTTACCTTTAGTAATACCCATTGAGAATAGGAACATTACTTGGAAGTCAGTTGTACGTGTTGGTACGATACCGAAACGACCTAGGTATGCTGTTACAAGTGCTGCTGGAACACCTGTTTCTAGGAAGTTACCGTTGTCGTCAAGACCCGGAGTTAGCAAGCTAACTTTGATTGGATCAAGCATACACCAGTCATTGTCGATTTCGTCAAAGCCGTGCCACTTGTCGCCAGGAGTCAGTTTCCAGTTCTGTTGGATAGTCATTAGTGACTCAACAGAAGCATCTTCAAACTTAACTTTGTCGCCGTTCATTTCTGTAACAGTTTCAGCGTTCCAAGGCTTGAAGAACCAATCGTTTTCAGCCGTGTAATCGTTGAATAGTTGACGCATGTTCTGACGGAAGATGATCGCTTCGCGGTTCACTTCGTTAGTTAGCGACAGACCACTTTCGCCTTTCATCATGTTCGCAGCAACATCGTTAGACGCACAGATTGCGTATAGTGGTGATGTTGAAGTGTGCATCATGTAAGCTTGGTTGAAACGATCGAAGTTAATCGCGTTTTCACCGTTACGTACGTGAATGTATGATGCTTGAGACAAGGCATTCAATAACTTGTGCGTTGAGTGAGTTGCAAATACTGTTGGACCAGTATGGTCTTTAGCATCGCCACGCATTGCGAAGTGACCCTTGTAGATAGGGTTAAAACGTGCGTAACCAAACCAAGCTTCGTCCATGTGAATACGGCTAGAGCTTTCGCCTAGTAGCGCTTCAGTCACTTCTGAGTGGTAACATAAACCGTCGTAAGTACAGTTAGTTACTACAGCGTAGCTTGCTTTTTTCTCATCAGCGTTGAAAGGAATACCAGCATTTTTCGCTTTAAGCGCAATGCCTTCTTTGCTCATTTGAACTTTGCTGATTGGACCGATGATACCGTAGCAGTTACGGCTAGGAACCATGTAGATTGGACGAGCGCCTGTTAGGATCAGACCTTGTTCAATTGATTTGTGACAGTTACGGTCACAAATAGCGATGTCGTCATCTTTCATACATGCTTGCATGATAGTACGGTTTGAACCAGACGTACCTACGATACCAGAGTAAGACTGATGAGCACCGAAGATCTTAGCTGCTTCAACTTCTGAATCTTTAAATGCGCCACTGTGGTCAAGTAATGAACCTAGTGCAGCACGCTCGATACCCATATCGGTACGGAACAAGTTTTCGCCGAAGAATTCGAAGAATTGGTTACCAGCAGGTGTCTTAGTAAAACCGATACCACCTTGGTGACCTGGAGCAGACCATGAATACTCATGGATATCGTTGTAGTGCATCATCGCTTTCATGAACGGTGGAAGCACTTGTGCACGGTAACGACGCATTGAAGCAACGATACGGCCAGCAACGAAATCAGCAGTGTCTTCTAGTACTGAGTAACACTCATCAACACGTTCCATTAACTGGCGGTTGTTAAGAATAGAAGTACGAGCACGTTCTGCTAGTAGAAATACTGGCACTTCAGATTGACGTGCTTGTAGTGCTGCTAACAAATCAACTTCTTCGTTAGAATTAACGATTTGCTCTTCAGTTTTTTCAAGTGCTAATACTAGGCTGTCAATTTGAGTAGACAGAATAACCGCACGTGCATCTTCGTAAGAAGTTGCAGTGATGATTTCGATAGTACGGTTTTGTAGTTCAGCGATAAGCGACTTAGTTGCACGGTCTGCAAAGCTGTTTGGAGTAATGTTTTGGTGCTCGATAACGAGAGCACGCATTTTATTTGTACTACTATTGTTGTTCATAATAATGCCTGAATAAAATAATTAGTGGCAGATGTGTTTTACCGCAACATAAAAAATATGAGGTAATAAAAGGTCTGACCGAATATTTTTGAAAGGGAATAAATAATGCCATTTATTAATTAACAATTAATGGATGACGTATTTATTATTTATTCCCATTTCCGTTCTAGCTGGTTATTAATAAATTTCTTTAGTATCGAATTTATTAAATCTTTAAATTAGTTTGCTTTAACTTCTGGTTTAGTATCACGAGCGGCGATGAAGCCGTAGAAGATATAACCAAGTAGTGTCAAGATGGTACCGCCGAATACAGCAGTTGCACCACAAGCGTACACACCATAGATACTGTAAAGAACCGCTAACGTACCCACAGTTGCACCAAGACGGTATTGCTTTTTAGATACCATGTTCTTGCGAAGTAGTACTTCAAGACCTGTCATCGATAGGATGTAAGGTACCATGTTAATAAATACTGCAAGGTTCAATAGCGCGTTGAACTGGCTGATCAAGTTAGGAGAGATAGTCATCACTGCTAATAAGATTTCAGCCGCTAGCATGATTAACATACCTGCAACTGGTACGCCTGCTTTGTTAGTTTTCGCGAAGATTTGAGGGAACAAACCTTCATCCGCAGCGGCTTTAGAAACCTGTGCGTTAGTGAACTGCCAGCCAAGTAGTGAGCCGATACATGCGATAACCGCTGCGATAGTAACGATGTTACCAACAGTAGGGTTGAACATGTGGCTGAATACTAGACCAAATGGGGCAGTAGACGCTGATAGCTCGGCGTTAGGAATAATACCTTGGATAACACCAGTAGAAGCAATGTAAACAATTGCCGCAAAGCCAGTACCGAACAATACTGCTAATGGTACGTTACGCTCTGGGTTTTCAACTGCATCAGAGTTAGCGCCCGCAGATTCAATACCTAGGAATGCCCATAAAGTCAGTGCAACACCAGAAGATACTGAGTGCATTGTAGTGTCATGGTGTGGGTTCCAAGCATTCATGAATGTTTGTGGATCGAACCACCACCAACCGATGATAGATAGACCTGCAACTGGAATAATAATACCCCAAACAGTGAATGCTGAGATTTGACCTGTGATCTTAGGACCACCAAAGTTAGCCACCATAGTAAGGATAAGTACCGCACAAACACCGAAGAAAGTGTGTACAGGAGTATCTAACCAAGGCATAAACGGTTTGATATAGCCTAAACAAGAAACGGCAATAGCAACACAACTAATAACTAAACACACGTAGTAAGTGTAAGAAGAGATGAAGAAAGATGATTTTCCGTGTGCTTCTTCTGCGTAAGCTGACATACCGCCAGAGCGCTTACAAAAGGCACCACATTTAGCGAATGTATAAGCAATACACATTGCGCCTAACGCTGTAACAATCCAAGATAACATTGAGATTGCACCAACTTGCGCCAAGCTTGCTGGTAGCATAATAATACCGGAACCCATCATGTTAACTGCAACAAGTACAGTTAAGCCGACAAGCCCCATTTTTTTAGTGCCAGTATCTGAATCTGATGACATTATATTTGCCTGTGATTAGAAGGAATATAAACGTTATATACACAGTTTATTTATCGTAATGAAAATAAAGTCATGTTTATTTAATAATCGTAACTAAGAGTCATCATTAAATTATTTTTTTGATTGTCTTACCTAACCCAAAAAATAAATTAAATGTAAAATTTCTCCGTTGCTATTATTTAATTACATCACCGTTTAGTTATTTAACGAGTGCTATGATGCTGCTATTTTAATAAAAAAAAAACCGTAAAAGCGCAAAGAAATGTTGCATATTTAGAGAGTAAATTAATAAATAGTATCGTTATTCGATCGCTTAATTGCGTGAAAATTGATATTTCATTTGGCGGCAACAAAAATGTACAATAAAAAAATCCATAATAACAACTACTTGAAGTTACAGCTAAATATCATTCATCATACAAATTGGGATTGTCTTGCTATAAGCATAAAATAGTTATGCATTAATTGTGATGTTACATGTTTTATTATTTATACGTTTTTTTAAAAAATAAGCTAAATAATAACGCGTAATAATAATTTTTAGCTAAATAAAACGTACCTAAGACCGCGTATTTGTTTAATATTTATTTTTATGGGGATCACGAAGCGAGAAATGATTCGATAGTGAGGATGCATTTTTGAGATAATAAAAAGAAGCTAATGCTCCTTTTTATTGAAATATAGGAGGGATTAAGCCGGCGTTACACGTGAAGTACCGTCAGCGCTTTCATTGACTTGTACACGTTCACCTTCATGGAACATCACTTGAGGATTCACTTGTTGCACGATAGAAACAGTACGACCACTGTCCATTTTTATGGTTAGGTTAACCCCGTTACGTTTGGTTGCCTGATTACCGGCAGCATTACCTAAATAGCCACCAAGTAAAGCACCACCTATCGAAGCAATTTCAGAACCTGTTCCGCCACCGACACCAGAGCCAAGAATACCACCAATAGCGCCGCCGGCTAATGTGCCAATACCGTTACCATTACCATTTAAAGTAACCGCTTGAGTGCGAACAACTGTACCATAGTAAACTTGTTGCATTTGACGGGCGTCATTTACATTGTAGGCATTGCCATAAGGGTTTGTAGCACAGCCGGCAAGCCCGAAGGTCGAGGCGATGATGACAACAGCAAGTAGTTTGGTTTTCATGTTATGGGCTTCACTAAAAATACGGTGTATAAAATGGTTCTTTTAAATCTGAGCCTTTTTATTTAGAAAATAAAGCCGTAAATCTGATATTACAAAAACAATCATTACCGCGTCAGAATATCTTCGGCGTTTATTTAGCATGACCACTTTTATCTGCATGATAGATATTAATAAAGTGATCAAAATAAGCTTGTAGTTGCAGTGCTTCTTGATGTTGTTGTAATAGTGACAATAATTCAATGCCAATTTCACAAGTACACAGATGCCCTTGTTGTTGATTGCGGCGCAAAGCATAGTTAGAGGCGTGTTGTGGTGTTATTTCTACTCGTGGTAACTGATTTAGCCATGGACTTTTACGTACCATTTTTCGTGCTTCTTGCCAGGTTGCATCAAGAATAATAAACAGTCGCGTGGGGTGATCTGCATCAGTATCAGCATTTGGTGGCGTTAATGGTATTGCTTGATGTTGTTCATCGGCGGGAAAGACTAACCAAGCTTGGTAACGTTCATCTTTAATTTGATCTAATAAAGCTTGTGGTGGTTCGGTCCGATGCCAAAGTTCAACGCGGCAGCTGGGTAATGTGCGCGTCATTAATACACCAGTGTTAGTGTCTTTATTACATTCACGAGGATGGGTCAGGAGTACAAAGTCGGCGGCTGATTGTAATTGTGGTTCAGCATCACAAATACAGTTAAATTGAAAACCGCAACGTGGGCAAGTCATGATTTCTCTCGTTATTAACAAAATAATAAAGGTGGCAGTGTGGCATAACACCACCTTTGAGTCACGATTGAGTGTGTAATCTGATTATTGACGCTGAAGAATTAACCCTTCGACACCGAGCTCATATGTTTGACCGTCGACAGTTTCTTGTTGAGTACTTAATTGTTCACTGTGTGGGTCATAGCTATAAATACGCTCACTATTAAGTGGTCGGCCTTGATGGGTGGTCATGGTGACTTTGACACTGGTTTGATTCAGTGCTTGCCAGTGGCCAGTTTCTAATAAATCCGGATCACCATTGGTATAAGTGTAGGTTGTTGTTGCCGCTTGATCTGCTGCTAAATGTAGGTGTGTGGTCAACCCCATCTCGGTATCACTTTTATAGTTGCCAACCCATTGTGACTCCGCGGGATCACTTTTAAAGGCGGAAGGCATCCAGCTAGCACAGCCTGATAAGGTGGTTGCTGCTAGCAGTAATGCAAGTGATAAGCGTGGGTATGTCATTCTGTACTCTCTATGGTAGGCTCAATTTCAACATTGAATGAGCGCAATTAGGGGAAATCAATGGCGTATTGGTTATTTAAAACCGAACCAGATATCTTTTCAATAGACACTTTAAAACAACAAAAAGTTTCACCATGGGAAGGTGTGCGTAATTATCAGGCTCGAAATATGCTGCGGGATGAAATTAAATGTGGTGATCAAGTGCTGATTTACCATTCTTCTTGCAAAGATATTGGCGTGGTTGGCATCGCTAATGTAGTTAAAGAAGCGTATCCCGATCATTTCCAATTTGAGCCAACAAGTGGCTATTTTGATCCTAAGGCAATGCTTGATAATCCACCGTGGGTAATGGTTGATATTGAATATCAGCGTCATGTGCGATTAGTGAGTTTAGCACGTATGAAAAAGGAGATTGAATTAGCAGATATGCCATTAGTTAAACGAGGTAATCGGCTCAGCGTGATGCCAGTAACGCCAGCACAGTGGCAACAGATATTGGTGATGACGGGTCAGTTTTAATCATTCGCAGTGACACCATAGTACACTATGAATGTCACTGAGTTAGGTTGTTTTAATTAGTTAAATAACCAATAAAATTAATTGTTTAATAAGTTTTGTTCTAAATAATGCGCCACTGCTTCATCGGCGTTAGAGCCGATAACTTCATTATTAGGTAATGCCAGTTTCACTTTTTCGTGTGAGGTTCCCATCACCAGACCTTTGCCTGCCATTGCTAGCATTTCAGCATCATTCATGCCATCACCAAAGGCAATACAATCGGCTAATTGATAGCCAAGTGCTTCAGCAACCGCTTTAAGCGCATGACCTTTTGATACGCCCGCATCCATCACTTCAAGACACCATGGGGTCGAGAAAGCAACATTGGCTTTATCGCCAAAATGGGTATTGAAACAGTGTTCCCATTTCACTAGCGCTTCATGATCATTATCATCACGGGTAAAGAAAACTTTGGCCACATCATCAAGCGGGGGGTTATTGGCATCAAATAAGTGATAACTAAAACTGTCATGGAATTCTTTTAATTGTTCATTTTCATGATTTAAAAGCCATTGATCGCCACAGTAAATATGAATATGCAGTGCTGGATCTTCTTTAGCTAATCCAATGACGCCACGAATAACTTCAGCGCTGAGATTCTGCTGAAAGACCAGTTCGCCTTGACTATTATGTACTCGAGCACCATTGGAGGTGATCATATAAGCAGGAATCGCTAATTTTTCACGTATCTCTGCAACATCAATATGGTGACGACCCGTTGCAAACACGAAATTTATATTTTTCTGGGCAAGACGCTGTAATACATCGCGCGTAAACGGGGCAATTTTATGGTCGGGATTTAGTAATGTGCCATCTAAATCTGAAGCAACAATTTGATACATGAAGGCTCTCAATAAATAGAAATGTAGCGAAAAGAAAGATAACGAGATCTAATGTGAGTCGCTAATCTTAAACCACTATGAGAGATAAAAAGGGGTTAATGTTAGTAATAAATAGTTCTGTTTTTATTTTTGTGATGGCGTAGTCTTTTTGGGGCAATTTACGGTTATGGGGTGGCAAAGTGGTTGCAAATTTCCGTTAGCGCAATATTTCGATATTGATCACTTTCAAATAATAATTCGTGACGGGCATCAGCAATCGTGACTAACCGACTATATTGCGGTATTTGTTGGCAAAAAAGGTGATGGGCTTGATTGTCGACAATATGATCTGCACTGCCTTGTAGTACTAAGGTGGGGGTGATGATGTTTTTAGCTTCAGTAATGCTTTGGCGTGCTGCAGTAATGCTCTGCCATACCCAACGATTACTGGCACCCCCTAAGCGTAATTGTGGTTGCTGTTGGTAAAGTACTTTAGACCATTGAAAGCGTATTTCACTATGGGTGAGTGGGTTATTAGCAAAGGGTTTGGCGTAATATGAACGTTGTCCTGGCGCATAGGTTGGACGTTGATGCATATAATCATTAAAACGCGCTAATGGTTCCGCAATAAAGCGTAAGCTCGGCTTGAGATAGATACCATGCATTGGTGCACTTAATACAGCACGATCAAATAATGACGGATAACGCGCGAGTAATAAACTACTGACTGTACCACCCATTGAGTGACCTAATAGGAAGTGCTGTTGATAGCCTTGTGGTTTAACTATTTCAGTAATAAAACTGTGAAGGTCAGTGACATAGTCATCAAATTGATCAACGTATCCAATTTCTGTATCAGTCGTTAATCGTTGCGACATCCCTTGACCACGGTGATCGAGGGCATAAATATGATAACCCTGATTAATTAAATCAAAAAAGAGTTCTTGGTATTTGTAATAACTTTCAATCCTACCGTTAACAACCACAATTACTTTATTACTTTTGCCGGGGGTTAAACTGACCCAGCTTAATTGGCAATGGTTAACACCTTGTAATGTCCCTTGATGTCGTTGCTGCCACAGATTGGTGATCGGGCCTGCCATCATATTACTGAAGTTAACTTCTTGTGAAAAAGGCAAGGTAGAGAGAGTCATAACGTTTCCGAAAGTTGTGAACTACAAGGCAAACTATTGAATGATATTTACGCCGATAATCTATCTCGTTGCTTATTATCATATTTACCAGTATACATTATTTATTGTTGTCCGCGTAATCAAGCAAGATGTTGCTTCTCAATCAAGCATCAAGGTATAACAACGCCTTTTAACTGTTCGATATAAAAGAGGAATATCTATGAATGTTGAGATCTGGCTTGCCTACGTTGTTGCTGCAATCGTCTTTAGTTTTGCACCAGGATCTGGCACCGTTAACTCTATCAGTAATGGCATGGTGTATGGTTGGCGTAAGTCGTTAGCGTCTATTGCAGGGTTACAACTGGGAATGGCGGTTCATATTGTATTAGTTGGGGTTGGGTTAGGTGCCTTGGTAGCTCAATCGGCATTGGCATTTATGCTGATTAAATGGATTGGTGTGGTGTATCTGGTATGGCTTGGGATTCAAAAGTGGCGCGAACATAACGCATTAGCGATTGAAAATGTCGATAAGTCTGTGACCGCGGGGTGTTTATTTCGACGGGCAATACTGGTTAATTTAACCAACCCTAAAACGATTGTATTTTTAGTGGCTCTCTTTCCACAATTTATTAATGCTACTCAACCACAACTGCCGCAATTATTAATACTCGGAGGGACAACACTGGTAATTGATGCCTGTGTGATGTTGTTTTATGTCTGCTTGGCATCCCGCTTTACGGGTTATATTCGCTCGGCGACGGTGATGACACGGCTTAATCGTATTTTCGGCTCGATGTTTATTGGTTGTGGTGCATTACTGGCTTTGGCGCGCGCCTAAGCTTAGATAACAGGCATAAATCAATCCAATCGTGTGGCTTATTTTAATTGACTAGGTGTCATTCATCACTGTGGTCGAAAGGTATTATTACCATGTTTTCTTATGTTGCTCGTCAGCCTATTTTTAATTGTCGCCAACAAACAATTGGTCATGAATTGTTATTTCGTGATGGTGAGTGTAATGCCTTTCCTGTTATTGATGCGAATGAAGCAACTTGTCGACTTGTGCTTGAAAACTATATGGCGATTGGTGATGATCGGTCCTATAAAGGTCAGCGAAATTTCATTAATTTCCCACAAGGTTGTTTGGTCAATTTAATGCCGCTGTTACTGCCGAAAAATAAGGTTGTGATTGAAATACTCGAAACCTGTATTCCAAATGATGAATTATTTTTAGCAATAAAATACCTCTATCATAAAGGCTATATTATTGCGCTTGATGATTTTGAATATGATGTTAGGTGGCAACGTTTCTTTCGTTATGTGCATATTATTAAACTTGATTTAGTCATCTTGGGTTTGGAAAAAGCGTGTGATTTTGTACGCAATAACCGCCATTTGAAAGTGAAGTTTTTAGCTGAAAAAGTAGAAACTTATAATGATTTTCAAACTACGCTTAAAGCTGGTTTTGATTTATTTCAAGGTTATTACTTTAGTCGTCCAGAATTATTGAAACGGCGTAAAGTTGCCCCTTCTGAGTTAACCACCATTCAATTATTACAAGCAATTAGCACTGAGTCAGTCGATTTTTCTGAGATAGAATCGATTATCAACCGTGATGTTTCATTGTCTTATTTATTGCTACGTTATGTAAACAATGCTAATCCCCGCCTCATTGATCCTATCAGTTCGTTTCATCAGGCGTTGGTTTATTTGGGGGAAGACAAGTTACGGATATTTGTGGGGGTAGTTGCAACGGCTCATGCGGCATTAGATAAACCTAAGGCGTTGTATACGTTATCATTACAGCGCGCAAAAATGTGTGAAAAATTAGTTAATCACAGTAAGTTAAGCGTACAACCGCAACAGGCATTTCTAATGGGGATGTTTTCATTGTTGGATGCGTTATTAGACAGTTCGTTAGCTGATATTTTAGCTTTATTAAAGCTACAACCGATGATTCAAGCAGCATTATTACATCGGCAAGGGGAGTTAGGACAAGTATTAAATCTAGTGGATGCCTTTGATCAAGCAGATTGGTCGCAAGTAGCAATAGTATGCTGTGGATTAGGGATATCAGAACAGCAGGTACAAGACGGTTATTTACAAGCGGTGGTATGGGCAGAACAAAGCGCCCAAATTAATGATCCGAGGAAATAAAAAAAATGGGGCCATAAAGACCCCCAAAGAACCATATAAAAATAGTGTATTAGTCATTGTCAGGCGGGTAGCCTTGAGGTCAATAGACTTACATTACATAAGTCTATTTTAAAATGTTAGTCAGCGACTGACTCACTAACATTGTGTAGTTATTATTGTAAATAAGCGTTAAGCATCCACAATAACTTTTCTTGTTCGCGAATATAATCACCCATTAATGCCGCAGTACCTTCGTCATTCGCATTACCAGCGGCAATAAGGATATGACGTTGTTGACCGAGTAAAATACTAAAACTAGCCACTAAGCCTTGTACTCCTTGCAGACCATCACTGACATTTTGTTGTTCTTTGATGTCACTCGCGGCTAAATAGCGGCTGAAGCTGTGATCTGGGGTATAGCCTAAGGTGAGAATACGTTCAGCTAACTCATCAACTTTGATTTGAAGATTAGTATAAATTTCTTCAAATTTTAAATGTAATTCGAAAAACTGGTGGCCTTTGATATTCCAATGGTAACCACGGGTATTCATATAAAATACTTGGTAGTTAGCCAAAAGTTGGTTGAGGTCAGTGGCCAGCGCTTGGGCTTTATCACTGTCAAGACCGATTAAATTGGTTTGGTGAGCCATGATACATTCCTCATAAAATGGTTAAAAACAAAAGCCGATTTCGTTTTGCTGGAGCCAGTATAGATAAATGCTATTAATAGGTATAACTGTTGTTATCTATTGTAATGATAGCTTTAATCTATGATGACTAAGCAACTAATGACTGGGCCACTAATGCAGCAGGATCACAATGTTCGCCTTCACAAGGAATAATACCGCAGACACGGTGACCCGCTTGTTTACCTTGTAAATAACCTTGCTCTAATTTATTAAGGTTGCGTGTTAAACGACCGACCTGAAATTGTTCATTAGGAGCAATAACAGTAACGGTGCAATCAGCGGGTGGGTTATTAATGAAATCAAGCGCATCGTTATAACGGTTAGGACGAGTCATTACCGCATCAGCAAATGCAGGATGATCGTGAAACATCGATTTAATCAACCATGGTAATTTAGTGTCAGTCTTATGAAAGCCAAGTGGCTTGGATAAAATAACCGTAATATTACGTGCCCCACGACGATAAGCTTCAAGGACTGGAATTGAATCAGCAATGCCACCATCACTCATTGCAACACCTTGAACGGTTGGGTTATGACGATAGGCGATAGGAAGGGCACAGGTTGCTTCCATCAACGGCATAATATTATTGCGGGTGACTTTTATATATTCAGCTTTACCGGTTTCTAAATTAGTTGTAGTCGCGTAAAGCGGGATCTGGCGTTGTTCGTACTTTAATAAATTAAGTGGTAAATAACGTGCAGTTGTCCGCCATAGCCAATCAATATCGGTTAAGTGACCACCATGAGTAAATCGAGAGAAATTGATGAAATGTGGATCGCGTGAGTATTGAGTAATAATTTTATGGCTACGACCATAGTTACCACTTAAATAACCAATAAGATTGGTTGCCCCAGCGGATACACCAATTGCAAAATCAAATGGAAGATAGTTATTTTCAAGGAATGCATCCAGCACACCACTGGCAAAAATACCACGCATTGCACCACCTTCGACAACCAGTGCATGAGGAGTGTGTTGAATTGTATTCATAGCGCAACCTATCTTTTAAACTGTTTTTAAATCGAAAACACAGCATAAAGAGATTGGCAGCAATAAAAAATTCGATTTTTCTTATTGCTGTAATAGGTAAAACTTAACCGTTTATTGATGGGCAACGCGTCAGTAACCGTAATCAGTTAAGTTATTATGCTTGTGTCATGTAAGCGTTAATTAACCTCTAATTGATTGAAGTGTTAGATACTTGCTATTCAACGACTGCTATATTCAAAGCAGAGTCATAAATGATTATGGCTTTGCTTTTATTGATATAAGGAGCCGTTGGTGAGAGAAAAAATATGGTTTTTTGATTTACTGCGGGTGGCAGCTGCCATTGCGGTAGTGGTGATTCATGTCTTAGGTCCATATCGAGATCAAATCGGTCAATTACCTGATTGGCAATGGATCAGTGCAATTACGATCAATAGTTTAAGTCGGTGGGCAGTTCCGGTCTTTATTATGATCACTGGCGCATTAATGCTCAGTGACCAACGTCCTTTTGAGCCCGTCTATTATATTAAGCGTCGCTTAGGCAAAGTATTAGTTCCCTTTTTAGTGTGGTCGGTATTTTATGCGTTTTTCTCTGGTTTAACGGTTAGCGGTTTTAATAGCGCCATCAGTTGGGCATTATTGGAAAAAATGGCATCGCATGAAACGTACTATCATTTAGGCTTCTTTTATTATTTTATTCCGTTGTATTTAGTGATCCCATTATTGCAATTATGGCTACGTCATGCGGAAGTGGGACAGGTTAAAGGTGTGGTTGCTGTTTGGATGGCGTTAACGGGCTTGTACCTGTTCTACATTGATGGTTTGTGGAGCGATACCTATTTACTGTATAGCGGTTATTTATTATTAGGTTACTGCCTATATCAGTATCACTGGCCACGTTTTAAAGTGTTATTACCGTTGGCGGTGATTGCTGTGCTAGTGACAAATTATAGCGTTATTAGTCATAGTTTTGCGGCAGATGAATATAAAATGGCACGTTGGATGTCATATAAAACCTTGAATACGGTCTTGGTGGCGGCTGCTATTTTTGTAGGGTGCCGCATGATTAGCGATAAGCTAAGTTTGGCAGCCCGTAATAAATTAGCATGGTTAAGTAAATATAGTCTCGGGGTGTATTTGATTCACCCTATTTTCCTGTGGCCGTTGCGAGAATATGATCTCTATTTTGCTAATCCATTAATTGCAATTCCAGTATGGACGGTGATTGCAGCGGGTTTAGCGTTAGCGACTAGTTGGTTATTGGGACGTAGCCGTTATACCTCGTGGTTAGTGCCATAACGGTATGATCGATTAAGGTTCTGTTTGCTCACATTCGGTGAGCAAACAGAAAAAGTTACTTACGTTGTAATGCAAAATGAATAAATTGCTGACCACGATAAGTCATGGTACCGATATCTCCTGGATTTAAAGCATGGTAATAATGGATGCCTACCATGAATTCACGTTTAGGACCGCCAGCTAATGGCTGCACATAAAACCAGTATTCTTCATCTTCTTCTCCTGGTTGCGCCCCAATGATACGGTTACTTTGTTTATCGAGAACTTGTACATCTATTTTTTTCTCTGGTGCATCAATGCCTAAGATATGGCGGCGATAGTTATAGATGAAATAAATCAATGCCAGTAGCAATAGCAGGCACAGTACGACAATAATCCATGTCGGCATCTCCAAACTCCTTGGTGGTTAATAAGCTATATTAAATAAATACAGGGTTATTATTCACAGTAAATTTCTACATCCCTAACTCTGGATAATAAAATCGTGATCGGAATACAATTATTTTACTAAAACACTATATTGGATGGGCAGCTTAGGTAAGGTAATCATAATTGCATATTTAGGGAGGTGATGATGGATATTGAACAAGTCATTGATAGATCGCGTCGGCTAGAAGACTTATTGAGGCAATATTATCACGCGAAAGGCACTGACTTAACACAACTGGTTCACAGCTGTGATAATCGCTTTCCTGATGATATTTTTAATAAACTTAATCAAATAACAACAATACGTCAGCAATTAATGGAGGATGAGATATCAATCTCTGACTCGAATAATTATCAGTTGTTTATGGATTTATGTTCAGAGTGTGAAGTGGAATTAATGCCACGTAGTAGTCGCTTAGTATGGGGCGTTGCAGTGGTACTCCTTGGCGGTATTACCTTAGCTGCATTGGGGTTCTATTTTTATAATTGGCAGCATATTACGTTATAACGATATTACAGTTTGATGATGCAGATAAAAAAATGGCGCCATAAGGCGCTATTTTTTTGTTTCTTGAGAGAGTCTTAGTAAATAATGGGTAGTGTCATTAGACCAACAACAATAGCAATCATTACAAGACCTTGTTTTTGTGAGTGTGTAAGCATATTTTTATATCCTAAGTGGAGTGGTTTTTTATCTTGACAATAAAGATAACATAATTTTACTGCTATTGGCAATGGAAGTGGCTGAATATCCATATAAAAACATTTTAAAGTGACAATAAAAGCTATTTGTCACTATTAAAACAACGTTTTATGTGTTGTTATTTTAATGTTAATTTTTGTAATGGTATTTATATTCATCATTAGTTATTGTTTTTAATGGTATTTTTATTTTTATTTTTAGATTGTTGGTGTTGGTCACTATGTTGTTTGTAAAAATACGCAAAAAATTCGGATGTTTAATGATAAACCTATTTAGTGGTCATTTATTAAGGTTAGTTTTTTTAAAATGAATAATTATTGTATATAAAATAGCTAAGCTGTTGGTTTTTCATGGTTTTGAATTGTTTTTAGTTATTTTTTTTCATTTTTGATTGTTGTTGGATCTATTTGTTGTATCTAAGTGTTGTTTTATTTTGTTTATATTTTCAACTGTATGTATTTTAATATATTTTTATTTTTTATTTTTTATTTAATATTAGATTATTGCGTTAATTGATGGTGGTTTGTTGATTTATTTGGTTTGTTTATCGTAATGTTAGAGATAGCGCTATATAAAGCAGGTTTAATATTAGAGACATGCGTATGAGCTATTGTTGCTATCTTTAATTAATGATAATTCACATGATGGGGATGCGGGATGGCTGATCAACAATGGCAGTGTTTGTATCGCGCCAGTAATAGTTTAGAAGCCCATAGTATCAAAGGCTTATTGGAAAATATGGGCATATACGTTCGGTTGACGGGAGAGGCGTTAGCGGCAGCTGCGGGTGAATTACCTATGAGTGTGGTAGAGGTGCAGTTATGGGTAACCAATAACCAACGCCAACAAGCATTGACCATTATTGAGGGTTATTTACGTAATGATTATCACGATTGGTATTGTGGTCATTGTGGCGAGGTCAATCAGGGGCAATTTGAGCTATGTTGGCAGTGTCAATATGATCGGGATGAGGGTTAGCGTGGTTTTCTGGTGATAACTAGCTTCGTGGTGATAAAAGAGCTAATAAAAGCGAGCATCAATAATGTTGCCCGCTCTATTGGTGTTACATCATGTGCTTGCGACGAATATCAAGCAGTGCAAAGATACCAAAAATTAAAATTGACCAATGCTCCCAACGCGACATATTGATTTTATCACCAAACGCGCCAACGAAAATCAGCATTTGTAAGCCGTGCATCATGAACAAAAACGCGGTCATGATATACAGCGCTATCGCCGACACTCCCGGAAAAGGGTGAACGATATTAATGAACAATATTAGCCAGACTAAGGCTATCGCTATTTTGGCAGTAATGATCAGTGCTTTCATGGTTCCTCTCTGGAAAATAAGCGGTAGCAGACTTGGCCAGCACTTTTTTCGCGATGTAAATGCCAGTGGCTAGGGATTGCCAACTGACCTAATTCCTTTTCTGCTTCAATATAAATCATTGCATGCGGTGTTAACCAGCCATTATTTTCTAACGCTGTGATAACATCTTGAATAAGATCTTTGCGAAACGGAGGATCGATAAAAACAATATCGTGCGGCGTACCTGTTTGTGACAAAAAGCGTAAACTATCGCTATTGATCACAGTGGCATTGGTCGCTTTTACTGTGTTGAGGTTTATTTCGAGTTGTGCGGCTGCTTTTTTATCAAGTTCAAGCATAGTGACACTTTCAGCACCACGTGAAAGTGCTTCAAAACTTAAGCCACCGCTACCAGTAAAAAGGTCAAGGCATTTAGATTGATAAATGTCTTGCGCTAACCAGTTGAAAAGTGTTTCTTTGACACGGTCAGTGGTTGGACGGAGTCCTTCGACATCATGAACGGGTAATTTGCGTCCACGCCATTGTCCGCTGATGATTCTAACGAACCCACCAGGACGATTATTTTGTGTTTTGCGAGTTGTTTGCTGTCTTCGCTGCGTCATAGATTTTTTTGACCGTTAAGAAAATGATAGTATACACCTGTTTTTAGGCCGTAAATTGTACCAATCAAGCGCTAGGATTTGCCAATGGCAGAAAAAAAGAAACGCGGATTATTTTCATGGCTAGGATTTAGCTCTGAAGATAACGACGCATCAAAGGAACAAGCTACTGATCAATCAGTAGTTGATGGCTCGGTTGATAGCCAAAAATCAACACATTCCTCTGACGATGAGGGGCTGAAAGCCAGTCATAATCATGGCATTGAGCTAGAAACACCCATCGATCCAGAATTAATAGCTGAAACGAATGATCGCCAATTGGCTGCAACGTTGCAAGAAAATGATCATCAAAAAGACACTATTGTTACTGATGGTGCGGTTGATGATGAGATTGTAGACGTTGAGATAAGCCAACAAGTAGCAGGAAAGAGCGAAGATCGAAGTGAGTTATCACTAACATCGGTTGCTGAGGTGGTATCTGAGGCAAATGTTAGCGATATCATTGCTGACACCGCCGATGAAAATACACCGATAGTTACTGGACCTGTTGAGCAGGAGAAACCAAAATCAGAAGGCTTTTTTAGCCGTTTAATGCGTGGATTAAAACGTACTAAAACCAATTTTGGCGCTGGTTTCTTTGGTTTGTTCCGCGGTAAGAAAATTGACGATGAATTATTTGAAGAGTTGGAAGAGCAGTTATTAATTGCTGATGTGGGCATGGATACCACATTAAAAATCATTAATAATCTCACCGAAAAAGCATCACGCAGTGATTTACATGACGGTGAAGCACTTTATGGTTTACTAAAAGATGAGCTGGGTGAGATGCTGGCTAAAGTCGAACAACCGTTAGTGGTTGATATGACTAAAAAGCCGTATGTTATTTTAATGGTGGGCGTTAATGGTGTTGGTAAAACCACCACCATTGGTAAATTAGCCAAACAATTCCAAGCCGAAGGTAAATCGGTAATGTTAGCGGCGGGTGATACTTTCCGTGCTGCAGCTGTTGAGCAATTACAAGTTTGGGGTGAACGTAATAATGTCCCAGTGATCGCTCAGCATACAGGTGCTGATAGTGCGTCAGTGATCTTCGATGCAATAGAATCTGCCAAAGCGAAAAATGTTGATGTTGTTATTGCCGATACCGCAGGGCGTTTGCAAAACAAAGGTCATTTAATGGAAGAGTTGCGTAAAATTGTGCGGGTGATGCAAAAGATTGATAGCGAAGCACCGCATGAAATTATGCTAACACTCGATGCCGGTACGGGTCAAAATGCCATTAGTCAGGCAAAATTATTTAG
The DNA here is from genome assembly GCA_947039005.1 of uncultured Photobacterium sp. Taxonomy (GTDB): domain Bacteria; phylum Pseudomonadota; class Gammaproteobacteria; order Enterobacterales; family Vibrionaceae; genus Photobacterium. The sequence continues at coordinate 17,568 of CAMQXY010000004.1, read as the reverse complement.
TGAAGTGGCACCCGTATCAGGGATCACGATTACCAAATTAGATGGTACCGCTAAAGGTGGGGTTATTTTTGCCATTGCTGATCAATTTAATATTCCAATTCGTTATATTGGTATTGGTGAAGGCATTGATGATTTACGACCGTTTGCGGCCGATGAGTTTATAGAAGCGTTATTTAGCAACGAGGAATAATAAAGTGATTCGATTTCAGCAGGTAAGTAAAGCTTATCGTGGTGGTAGGCAAGCCCTACAAAAAGTAGATTTTCACCTGCAACCAGCAGATATGGCTTTTCTTACTGGTCATTCTGGCGCCGGTAAAAGTACCCTGCTGAAATTAATTTGTGCCCTTGAGCGTCCAAGTGACGGCAAGATTTGGTTCAATGGTCATGATATTACTCGGTTGCCGAATAAACAAATCCCATTTTTGCGTCGCAATATTGGTATTATTTTTCAAGATCATAAACTGTTAATGGATCGCAGTGTTTTCGATAATATTGCATTGCCATTACGGGTTGAACAAATGACTGAACATGATATCAAACGTCGTGTGAGCGCAGCGTTGGATAAAGTCGGATTATTGGATAAGGCAAAATGTTTGCCTATCCAATTATCTGGCGGTGAACAACAGCGCGTTGGCATTGCCCGCGCGATTGTTAACAAACCTATGGTACTGTTGGCCGATGAGCCAACCGGTAACCTTGATGCAGAATTATCACAACAAGTTTTACGCTTGTTTGAAGAATTTAATCGGGTTGGTGTCGCAGTATTAATGGCAACCCATGATACGTCATTGCTGGCTAGCCGTGATTATCGTCGTTTAGATCTACATAAAGGTAATTTAAGGGAATTGGCACATGGCGCGTAAATCGATTGGTTTTTTTGCAATTCATCGCCAACAAGCAAGCTTTGCATTAAAAGATATGTTTCGTCGTCCATTGGGCAATTTTTTGACTCTGGCTGTGCTAGCGGTCGCGTTAACCTTGCCGTGTACGTTTTATTTAATGGCGAAAAATATTACCGTGGTGGCAGATGCGTGGCAAAATCCAAGTCAAATTACCTTGTATTTAAAGCACGATGTCAGTAATGACGATGGTCAGGCATTAGCAGATAAAATCAAAAATTGGTCACAAGTTAATAGTGTTCAATATATTACTGCTGATCAAGGTTTAGAACAATTTCGCCAAAACGGTGGCTTTGAGAAAGCACTGAATTTGTTTGACGATAAAAATAACCCGTTACCCGCAGTTGTGATTGTTGAACCCAATAGTGCTTGGCAAACCACGGCAAAGGCTAATGAGTTAGCGGCTACATTAGGTAAGCAAGATCAAGTTGCAGAAGTTCGTTTAGACAGTGATTGGCTGCAACGTTTAGCCGCCATTCAGCAATTAGCGGTAGCATTAGCATTATTAATGTCAGGCTTAATGTTATTTGCGGTGTTCTTAATTGTAGGTAACACCTTACGTTTACAAGTATTAAGTCATAAAGATGAAATTCAAGTGATGAAGATGGTTGGCGCGACCAATAGCTATATTCTTCGTCCTTATCTTTATGTTGGAGTATGGTACGGCTTAATTGCCGCTGTGATTGCATGGGGATTAACCCAAGCAGTGGTTCTATTATTGGGTAATGCTGTTGCGCAATTGTCTGATCTTTATGGTAGCCATTTTAGAATGTTGGGTTTAAGTTGGGATGAAAGCCTAATTATGGTAATGCTCGCGACGTTTCTTGGTTTGATGGCTGCGCGTCTTGCAGCTGGGCGTCACTTGCGTGAAATTAACCCTATTTAACAGTCGTTGTTAATAGTTTTTAAAACAGCACGATAACGAAAAATGATGCTTATAATCATATATATTTGCGCTTCGGCTTGCATTTGAACTATGTTTACAGGCATCATTGTCGGTTCACACAACGATAGCATATGCTCAATAACCGTTGCGATTGCACAAAAATTACCCGAGGTTTTCGAATGTCAAATGAGATGTCGAAATTAGTTTTAGTTTCGGCGGATAGTCTTGAAAGTTATATTCAGACTGTAAACCGTTATCCCATGCTAACACCTGAGCGTGAAAAAGAGCTTGCTGAATCTTTGCACTATGACGGTGATATTAACGCAGCGAAAGCGTTAGTGATGTCCCATTTACGGTTTGTGGTGCATATTGCTCGTGGTTATTCAGGCTATGGTTTACCGATTGCTGATTTAATTCAAGAAGGCAATATCGGCTTGATGAAAGCGGTTAAGCGTTTTAACCCTGAAGTTGGCGTGCGATTAGTGTCTTTTGCCGTACATTGGATCAAAGCAGAGATCCATGAATATGTATTGCGTAATTGGCGGATAGTGAAAGTAGCAACCACCAAAGCACAGCGAAAATTATTTTTTAATTTACGTAAATCAAAGAAACGCTTAGGTTGGTTTAATAATGATGAAGTTAACATGGTCGCTCAACAGTTAGGGGTTGAACCTGCTGAAGTTCGTGAGATGGAATCACGTTTAGCGGCTCAAGATCCTACTTTTGAAATGCAAAACGATGATGATGAACGTGATTCAGCACCAATGGCTCCCGCTTATTTCCTTGAAGATAAAGGCTCTGATGTTGCCTTGAGTTATGAAGAAAGTAATTGGGAAAGTCATGCTAATAATCGCTTATCACAAGCATTAGCCAGTCTTGACGAACGCAGTCAGCATATTGTCCGCTCTCGGTGGTTAGATGATCAAAAGTCCACTCTGCAAGATTTAGCCGATAATTATGGTGTATCAGCTGAGCGTATTCGCCAGTTAGAAAAAAATGCTATGAAAAAGCTTAAAGATGCAGTGGGTGATTTTTACTGATTGACGCAGTCTGCTGACACAAAAAAACCGACCTTAGTGTCGGTTTTTTTATCGCTGTCGATCGCCGTCGCAATCGGTGGATAACCGTGATTGTACGTTAATGTGTTATCTGCCTGATTTTATGTGTGATAAGTCACATTTGTGAATAGTTGTGTGTATGCTTAGTTAAGTTATCCACAGCTTATATTGGGATCCGATCTACATGTAGTGGATCTTTTTATTTACAACCACATTATCAACGCAATCCACAGGCTTTTCCACAAGTGGTTACTTTGTGTTCGCTATGGTAGCGTTGGCAGCGACAAGCCCTTGTCGGTACTGAAGAGTTACCGTTAGTGGTGGTTAGTGTGATGTGGATAAAACCTTATTTTTTGGGTGGGAGATACCAATGTTAAGCTGAGGTACAATGCGTAGTCATGCATTATCTTGCCGGCGTTAGCATCAGGATCGTGTGGTAGTGATCTACCGTTATTGTTGATCACGATTGTTATGGGTGTTATTGGCCTTTGCTACTGCCTTTATTGATGCAATTAAAAGGAAATATTATGGAACCGTTCCAACATCTTTCTGTGCTAGAAGCACAACAGTTACTGCAACAACCTGATGCGGTATTAGTCGATATTCGTGATCCTCAATCTTATGCGCTGGCACATGCCGAAGCAGCCTTTCATTTGACCAATGACACCATGGTGACTTTAATGGATGAGGTTGATTTTGAACAACCGTTATTGGTGATGTGTTATCACGGAGTCAGTAGTCAAGGGGCCGCTCAGTATTTAGCGAATCAAGGCTATGAGCAAGTTTATAGTGTTGATGGTGGTTTTGAAGCTTGGCGTCGAGAAGCATTACCAATGGTACAAGTCTAGTTAAGTTAGCCATTGATAAAATTAACGAAACAGAGATGTCATTTATTTTTTATGATAACTCGCTGCTTTTAGTATTTATAATGTCTTATTGATTAGAGTGATAACTATGCATCGCTTAGCTGAATTTTATAACCCCCGTCATGCTCAGGCATTTATTGATTATATGGCTTCACGGGGTATTGAACTGACTTTAGCCCCAGAGCCGGAGGGTAAATTTGCGTTATGGCTGCAAGACACCCAATATTTAGTTGAAGCAGAAGCGGAACTGAATGCATTTATTGCCAATCCAAATAATCGCAAATATCAAGAAGCATCGTGGCAAGTCGCCGAGAGTCGTACTGCCAAGTTTGATTACTCCAGCCCAAGTTTAGTCTCGATGGTTAAAGCCCAAGCAGGCCCTTTTACGTTAGTGGTAATGGTCGCGGCATTGGTGATTTATGGATTGTGGTTATTAGGTTTTGAAGCACTGCTTTTTGATTGGTTTCATTTTCCTTTTATGAACGGCGATCAATGGCAGCTATGGCGTTACTTTAGCCACGCATTACTCCATTTCTCAGCACTGCATGTGATTTTTAACTGCTTGTGGTGGTGGTTACTTGGCGGACAAATTGAACGTCACAGTGGTTCAGCTAAGTTAGTACAGTTATTCCTTATTTCATCGCTAATCTCAGGTTTTGGTCAATTTTGGCTTGATGGGCCTAATTTTGGTGGTTTATCTGGCGTGGTTTATGCGTTATTAGGTTATATCTGGTGGATGGGCTGGCTGGCTCCTCAGCGTGGTTTAGTGATTGCTCGTTCTTATGTCGTCTTTATGTTGGTATGGCTGATTATTGGTTTTGTTGAACCTGCGGGTATTCCTATTGCTAATATGGCGCACTTATTTGGTTTATTAACCGGTTGTGCGATTGCGTTAATTGATGCCAAGTTAATTAAACCTAAAGCCTAGTTTCCTGCCTTTACATCCTCTAAATCCTCTAACTACCCGTAATGATGTTTAGCTTGACGGCATCATTACGGTCGTGAATGCACGATTGATATTGATCTGTTTGTGACTCACTGAATTGAAATGGTCGTTTTACTATCACCATGGTTGGAGAAAAGAAGGCCTATCAACAGCAGCAACTTGCGTTACAACAGCAAAATGGATGATTAAATTTGGCTTCTTAGTGGAGCTGTAGGTAATATGAAAAGGCTTCGCATTGGCGGAGCCTTGTTTTTATTACCTTTCATTGCTGAATATGGCAGGTATAGATAGGAGCTTTCCAGCCGTGAAGCAAAGTAAACGTCATCAAGAAATTATTGATTTAGTCATGAGTCAGGGATACGTCAGTACTGACGATCTTGTGGCACGTTTCAATGTTAGCCCGCAAACGATTCGCCGTGATCTTAATGAGTTGGCTGATGAAAATAAAATTCGTCGTCATCATGGTGGTGCCACTATTCCTTCTAGTTCGGTTAATACCGCTTATAGCACTCGTCAAGTATTACAATTAGAGCAAAAAGATCGTATCGCTCAAGCCTTAGTTCGCCATATTCCCGATGGCGCGACATTATTTATTGATATTGGTACCACACCAGAAGCGGTGGCGCGTGCGTTAATGAACCATAATGATTTACGGATCGTAACCAACAATCTTAATGTTGCCAGTTTATTAATGGCGAAAGAAGATTTCCGCGTGATTTTAGCTGGCGGTGAAGTGCGTAATCGTGATGGTGGTATTGTTGGTGAAGCAACCCTCGATTTTGTTTCTCAGTTTCGATTAGATTTCGGCATTCTAGGTATTAGTGGCATTGATCTTGATGGTTCATTATTAGATTTTGATTACCATGAAGTACGGGTTAAACAAGCGATAATTGAAAATAGTCGCTGTGTGATGTTGGGGGTCGACCATACTAAGTTTGGTCGTAATGCGATGGTGAATTTGGGCGATATTAGTCAAATTAATATGCTATTTACCGATCAGTTACCGCCAGTAAGTCTCGTTGAACGATTACAGGAACATGAGATCCATTTTGAAGTGGTGGAATAATCGGTTTCTGATGTACCCATAAATACTAAATAACGGGCTTCTTTAATAGAAGCCCGTTTTTTTTATTTAAAATAGCGATAAAAACCAAATTTACAGCCATGATCAAACTTATATCACAACAATATCAACCAATGCTGGATCAGATCAATATATAGGCTATTATCATAGCATTACTTTCGAACGAGCATTTGTGGTTCGTTTTGTTATATGGATTTGGATGGATGTGAACATTATGACAGTAGCATTAAGCGGCCTCGAAAAGAGTCAACCTTTGGATTTAATTGTGATTGGTGGCGGTATTAATGGTACTGGCATTGCAGCCGATGCGGCTGGTCGAGGATTAAGTGTTGGGCTTTATGAAGCGGATGACTTTGCTTCAGCCACTTCATCCGCGAGTTCAAAGTTAATTCACGGTGGTTTGCGTTACCTTGAGCATTATGAATTTAGGTTAGTGGCTGAGGCATTAGCTGAGCGCGAAGTATTATTAAAAAAAGCGCCACATATCGCTAAACCAATGCGTTTTCGTTTACCTCATCAGCCACATTTACGTCCCGCATGGATGATTCGTGCCGGATTGTTTTTATACGATCACCTTGGTAAACGCACCACCTTACCTGCCAGCAAAGGATTATCATTTGGTGCTGATTCTGTATTGGTGCCTGAAATTAAGCAGGGTTTTGAATATTCTGATTGTTGGGTTGATGATGCGCGACTGGTAATTTTGAATGCGATGGAAGCGGAGAAACATGGCGCAGAAGTGCGTAATCGGTGTCGAGTTGAGAAGGCGGTACGAGAAGGGGATCTTTGGCGGGTGACCATTAAAGATATGCTAACGGGAATAACCTTCCAACGTTGTGCTCATGGGCTTGTTAATGCGACGGGTCCGTGGGTGAAATCATTTTATGATCAGAATACTGATTTAGAATCACCGCGAAATATACGATTAGTTAAAGGTTCCCATATTGTGGTGCCACGGGTGCACGATCAACCTCAAGCTTATATTCTCCAGAACGAAGATAATCGGATTGTGTTTGTGATCCCTTATTTGGATCGCTTCTCTGTGATTGGCACTACCGATGTTGAATATCATGGTGATCCACGTGATGTGGCGATTGATGAGCAGGAAATTGATTATTTATTGAAGGTCTATAACAGCCATTTTATTCATCAATGTCAGCGTGACGATGTGGTGTGGAATTGGAGTGGTGTAAGGCCACTATGTGATGATGAATCTGATTCGCCTCAGGCTGTAACGCGTGATTACACCTTAGAGTTAGAACAACAAGCGGATGAAGCGCCATTACTTTCCGTATTTGGTGGTAAGTTAACTACCTACCGTAAATTGGCAGAATCGGCATTAGTAAAACTAGCGCCGTTTTATTCTCAAATGGGGCCTTCTTGGACCAAAGAGAGCTACTTACCAGGTGGCAGTGCTGATTTTGATGGCGATAAATTAGCCGCACAGCTACAGCAACAGTATCCGTGGTTAAACGAATTTACGTGTCAGCGGATGGCACATAATTATGGATTTTGTGTTGAAGTGTTATTGGCTGGGATAATAACGGAAGTTGATATGGGGCAGCATTTTGGTGAAGGAATTTATCAGTGTGAGCTTGATTACTTAATGGAACATGAATTTGTACAAACAGCAACGGATGCTTTGTGGCGTCGTAGTAAGTTAGGATTGTATTTAACGCCTTTGCAGCAACAGCTTATTGCGGCTTATATTACTGAGCATCAGGTGCAAACAACGATTGCTGCGGCATAACCATATATCTTTATTTTCAATAAAAAAGCGCCGTTGGCGCTTTTTTTGTGGCTGTGATTATTGATATAAATATTGAGTAAATAAAAGTTTTCTAATGGGAGTATGACCCGTCTCTATGAGTAACATTTGATTGATTTTTTGCTTAATGCGTTGGCGAATGTTTTCACGACCTGCTAACGATTTTATTTGCTGTTCTGACTGCTGATTTATAATGCTAATAATAGTGTCACGGATCAATGGCTCATGATGTTCAATATTGATGAGTTGGCTGCCATCGGTGAGCATTAAGTCGACTTGAATCTGAATATACCCTAGTTGAGGACCATTCATTATATAGTTGGTAGTGATGTCAGGCGTTAAGGTGTAATAGGTAAGATTTGACTGCGTTGCGTTAGTCTGTGGTGGTTTTGCATAAGTGATTGGAGTGAGTAATGTTGTTGCTATTAAGAAACTCGCTACAAAAACAGTTTTTTTCATTATTATACTCATGCAGTTAGGGACATTTAGGCTCAACAAGGTGTAATCTACCACCAGTAACGATATTCGAATTCGTTACCTCTTGCTACAATAGCAGATCAATATAGTAATAAATTAACCGCTTTCAACCAAGTGTTGCGATCACGTGTTTGTTAATTTTGTAGTATAAAAAATGTCGGAATTCAAGCAGTTGTACAGCCCCTTAATTCAGAGTGCTAATTGGTACTCGGTACAAGCATGGGCCTTAGAGCAAACATCACATGGAACCTGGTTGCTAGAACCTGCATCATTGTCACGTCGATTGGCACAATACTGCCAACATTTTACCGTGACAGTGTTAACGCAGACCATTATTAGTAATGGCACTCTGTCTGTAATGGAACGGCAACTTCTTGGTGATAGTGATTGTTTAGAGCGAGAAGTGATACTGTATGGTGATCAACAGCCATGGGTATTTGCACGAACATTGATTCCTATGACGACCTTAAGTGGTAAGGAACAAGACCTCGTTGATCTTGGTAATAGCCCGTTAGGTTATCGGGTCTTTAATAATAAAAATTCACGCCGAGATGCATTAGAAGTCGCTAATCTTGCGACACCGCAACAACCACTATGGGCGCGCCGTTCGCGATTATGGATCAATGATAAACCAATGCTGGTGGCAGAGTTGTTTTTAATCCAATCGCCAGTATATGCAAAGGAAAAAGGATGTTAGCAATAACCAAGGCCAGAGCTTTTTGGCAGTTAGCCCGCTTTGATCGCCCGATTGGTAGTTTATTATTATTATGGCCAACGTTATGGGCATTATTTTTAGCTGGAGATGGTTTTCCAAAAGTAGATGTGTTGTTGGTGTTCGTACTTGGGGTGATATTTATGCGTGCTGCGGGGTGTGTGATCAATGATTTTGCTGATCGCAACGTAGATGGTCATGTAAAACGCACCGCTAATCGACCAATGCCATCGGGGAAAGTCTCTGAACGTGAAGCCTTAGGGTTATTCAGTTTATTAGTATTAGTGTCTTTTTTATTAGTACTGACCATGAATAATCTCACCATTATGTTATCGGTGGTAGCGGTAATACTGGCTGCGGCTTATCCGTTTATGAAGCGTTATACCCATTTACCACAATTGGTATTGGGTGCTGCTTTTGGTTGGTCAATTCCAATGGCTTATGCCGCCCAATCAGGTGCGTTACCTGCAGTGGCATGGTTATTATTTGTGGCTAATATTTTGTGGACTATTGCTTACGATACGTTGTATGCGATGGTTGATCGTGATGATGATCTCAAGGTGGGGATTAAATCTACGGCAATTCTTTTTGGTCGGTTTGATAAATTAATCATTGGAATATTGCAGTTAGCAACGATCATGTTATTGATTGCTATCGGTGGTATGTTACAGCTTAGCCAGTGGTATTATTGGGCGTTATTGCTAGCGTCGGCATTGTTTGTTTATCAACAAATGTTGATTCAAGGTCGTCAGCGAGAGCAATGCTTTAAAGCATTTTTAAATAATAATTACGTCGGAATGGTGATTTTTATTGGTATCAGTTTAAGCGTATTGTGGCAATAGGCTGTGATAGGCAACGAATTAACCGTTAAACATAAAAATGTGAACGATAAAAAAAGCGCCTTTCGGCGCTTTTTTTGTGACTAAGAACTAGTCGTTATTTGGAACTTCATCTGGGTGCATTACCGCTTGAATAGTCAATCTCACTTCGGATGAAATTAATGAGGTTAACAAGCCTGCTAGTTGCTCGACCGGATGTGTTACTGCGTGGCATTCAGCGTTAAGATAGCCTTCACTGCGAAGGGTTTTCACCAGCGTACTAAACACCCCTTTATCGAAAAACTCGGGCGCATTAATGCCATGTAAACGACTTAAACGTTGAGCAAGTACTTGGCTCTGTTGTTCCAAGTCAGTTTTCGGTAGTTGTGGCTCGGCATTCAGTAATGTTAGTGCAATCGCATAACGCTGTAAGGTTTCAGTAATGGTACGTGCTAACAGCTGTAATGGGCCAATACGGGCATTATTAATCGCAATGGTTTCACCATCAACCAATAATAATCGTTGGCGCACTAGTTCGGCAATTAAGCGATCAATTTCTAATGGCAGCTGCTCTGCATCAAAGCGTAAGAACAATTCAGCTTTCAAGAATGGATACAATAACTCGACTTGTTGATGAATATCAGTACGGGTTAAACGCTGTTGTTGCACCACAATATGAGCAATTAATGATGGCAGCGCAAACAAGTGAATAATGTTATTACGGTAGTAAGTCATCAAGATTGATTGTTCACGATCAAGCGAGATGATTTCACCTAACACATCACGCTCAACCAAGAACTTATCCATGGTAATTGCATGATCGACCATTTGGGTGGCATTGTCTTTTGGGGTGGTGCAATGCTTTGAATACGGCGCATTGCGCAGCAGTTCAAGGTAACATTCAATTTGTTGTTCTAATGAACTGCGACTTAATGCGCGTTGGCGAGATGACAACAGTGCCAGTGCACATAATGTCAGGGCGTTGGTTGCCGCCGCATCATTGATATGGGTCATCATTTTAACTGCTAAATCATTTACCACCGGTGACAGCCAGCTTGGACGTGGAGGTTCTATCGGGTTAATATCTTGGTGCCAGTTAGGCACGTTATCATTTAAATATTGATTGAGTGATAACGGTTCACCAAAGTTAACGTAGCCTTTGCCAAAATTACGTAATTTACGCAGGGTACGCAGCACTTGGCCGACATTTTCTTTTTCTTTACGCTTGCCTTGCAGTTCTTTGGCATAAGTGCCAACTTCCATTACATGTTCATAACCAATGTAAACCGGCACTAAGGTAACGGGGCGATTTAAGCCACGTAACATTGCTTGGATGGTCATTGATAACATGCCGGTTTTAGCTGGCAGTAAACGTCCAGTACGTGAACGTCCACCTTCACTGAAATACTCAACCGAATAACCTTTGGCAAACAACTGCGCTAAATATTCACGGAAAACAGTGGAATAAAGGCGATCACCTTTGAAACTACGGCGAATAAAGAATGCACCACCACGGCGGAATATTGGACCTGCGGGGAAGAAATTGAGGTTAATACCTGCTGCAATATGCGGTGGTACTAAGCCTTCTTGATACAAGACATAAGACAGTAATAAATAGTCCATATGACTGCGGTGACAAGGGACATAGACAATCTCATGGCCATCTTGCGCTAAGCGACGAATACGCTGCGCATTAGTGATACTAAGCCCTTGGTAAAGTTTGTTCCACAGCCAACCTAAGAAACGTTCGCCATGTTTAATTAATGGGTAAGAAAAATCAGCGGCAATTTCTTCCATCATTGCAATCGCTTCACGGCGGACTTTTTCTACCGGAACCTGACGGCTTAATGCTTCTTCTTGTACCACTTTATCAATCGCTTTTGATGCTAACAGGCGTTTGAATAATTGTTTGCGATCAGGCAGTCGAGGTCCAGACGTTGCCAGTAGCTGACGCGAGAAGTGAATTTTAGCCACGCGCGCTAACTTTTGTGCAATGGCATCATCGGTGCCATGATTATCCGCCATATAGCGTAAAGACACTGGGGTACTCAAACGGACTAAGCAATCTCGACCATGCCCTAAAATAGCCCAGGTTTTTTTGGGACCATTTAAAGGGCGTAAAATAGGCTTAGTTTTTGACTCTTTACCCGGTGCTCGACCCCATAAAATAGAGGCAGGAATTAATTGAATATTTAATGCGCTGTCTTGCTTATGCAGTTCCAATAGATCACTAAATAGTGTGATTGAGTCTTGCGGAAGGCCTGTTTTATGACCGAATACACTTGGGCTTTCAGCGACACAAACAAAGCGTGGAAATGATTGGCCATTAATGTCTAATGTTGATAATGGATCAGGTAATCCTGATGCTAGCGCACTGCTACGTAGAGTTAATAGATCAGTATTAGAACGGTACGGCAATATATAGACGATTGGGCGTGCTAAATCGAGTTCTAAGTCAGCAACTGGATCAGATGGAATCGAATGAGGTTTTACCAACAAAGAAAGTGGCAATTTTAATAATTGTTGATAGATTTTCTGCCCGCTTGACATAGATATAATTAGCCTCTGAATCTTAATACGCCGCCTAAAAGCAGAAAAATGCAGTTTCATGCAGGATAAATGCGGCAAATAAGCGTTAAAATACCACTTTTTTGACTAAGTCATGGTTTATTTTTGTGACAAGTTTTGGATTAAAAATCGATCTGGCATGACCAGTTAGCGAAAGATGATTGATTATGTTGAAATTATTGCTACAAATAATAGCATTATATTTTTTTAATCCAAGTGACTGAATGGCTTTGAATTCCTACCCAAATTGCTGTTTTCATAAACAATTGGCTTTTATTGTCTGTGAACACTGGATATACTTACAGCAACTGTATAAAAAGACAGGTGACTCATGAAGCCGTTAACGCCGCGACAACAACAAGTTTTTGATTTAATCAAAACAAAGATTGATGACTGTGGAATGCCACCTACACGTGCAGAAATCGCGCGTGAACTTGGTTTTCGTTCAGCCAATGCAGCAGAAGAACATTTAAAAGCCTTGGCCCGTAAAGGTGTAGTAGAAATTATTCCTGGTGCATCGCGTGGGATCCGCTTATTAATTGCGGATGATGCAGCAGACGAAAAAGGTTTACCTCTGATTGGTCGAGTAGCCGCTGGTGAGCCTATTTTGGCGCAAGAACATGTAGAAGCGCACTACGAAGTTGATCCTGCCCTGTTTAAACCACGCGCTGATTTTTTATTACGCGTCAATGGTATGAGCATGAAAAATATTGGCATTATGGATGGCGATTTACTGGCCGTCCATAAAACGCAAGATGTACATAATGGTCAAGTGGTCGTAGCGCGCGTTGATGATGAAGTAACGGTTAAGCGACTTGATAAGCAAGGTACGAAAGTGCTGCTTCATGCTGAAAATGAAGAATTTTCACCGATTGAAGTTGATTTAGAACACCAAAACCTGACGATTGAAGGTATTGCTGTTGGCGTGATCCGTAACGCTGATTGGATGTAAATATCAGTTAACGACAGAATGAGTAGATATCAAATAAGCGTAGCGCATAAGCTGCGCTTTTTTTGTGCCTCGTAAAATGATTTGTATTATTTTATCTCGAATATCATAGGCTTATCTAGTGACTTGTTAGTAATTTTTTGTTGGTATTTTTTTGCACTATTACCATTTTGTGCCTAAGTTAAACATAGAGGAATGTTATTTTAGCTTTGCTGCGGGTAGGTGAATTTGTCGCTGCATGTGCTGTGTAAGGTGGGATGTAGCCGACAAGGAGGTCAGAACGATGCTACGTAAACTGATCGGTAGTAGTGGATTAATTGTATTCTCATCATCAGTGCAAGGTGAGACGATACAATTGAATATGACGCCTGGCGTCACCGCAATAAGCCAAGATGTGTTTGGCTTACATATGACGATTCTTTATATTTGCATCGCTATCGGAGTAGTGGTGTTTGGGGCCATGTTTTGGTCTATTTTTCATCATCGAAAGTCCAAAGGTGCGGTGGCTGCTTCTTTTCATGAAAGCACCAAAGTTGAAATTATTTGGACCCTGATCCCGTTCCTTATTTTAATTGCGATGGCGATCCCTGCCACTAAAACTCTAATAGCAATGGAAGATCCGTCTAAATCTGATCTTACTATTCAAGTCACGGGATCACAGTGGAAATGGCATTATCGTTATTTTGATCAAGAGGTTGAGTTTTATTCACACCTCGCCACCAGTGCGGCTCAAATTGACAACCTCCGTCCTAAACGGGCCAATTATTTATTAGAAGTCGATTACCCATTAGTGGTGCCTATCGACAAGAAAATCCGCTTTTTAATTACCTCGCAAGATGTTATCCATTCTTGGTGGGTGCCTGCATTTGCCGTTAAAAAAGATGCTAACCCGGGTTTTATTAATGAAGCATGGACTCGCATTGATAAGCCGGGTATTTACCGTGGTCAATGTGCTGAGCTATGCGGTAAAGATCATGGCTTTATGCCGATTGTGGTGATTGCAAAAACACAAATTGAATACGATCAATGGTTACAACAAACCCAAGCCAGTCAGCGTCAAGCGCGAGAGCAAGAACAACAATTATTAGATATGACCATGCCGATGGATGAACTAATGACCCTCGGTGAGAAAACCTATAACAGCCGTTGCGCTATGTGTCATCAAGCCAGTGGCGAGGGTATTCCGGGGGCTTTTCCTGCCTTAGCCGCACAAGGGATGTCGATTGATCCAAAGCGTCGAATAGAGCATATCAAGATTGTGGTACATGGCAGTACAGGCACAGCAATGCAAGCTTTTGGTCCACAATTAAGTCTTAAAGAATTAGCTGCCGTGATCACCTATGAGCGTAATGCTTGGGGAAATAATACCGGAGAAACCGTGCAAGCCGCGGATGTTCAAGCGATTAAAAATGGACAGTAGCAATAAGGAATTATCAGCATGACGGATATATTGCGCCAACAACCGATCGTTGATCACCATGAGCATCATCCTCCTGCGGGGATTAAGCGGTGGTTATTTACCACCAATCATAAAGATATTGGTACGCTTTATTTGTTGTTTAGCTTATCGATGTTTTTTATTGGCGGTGCGATGGCGATGGTGATTCGTGCTGAGTTATTTCAGCCGGGATTGCAATTGGTTGAACCGAACTTTTTTAATCAAATGACCACAGTGCATGGCTTGATCATGGTCTTTGGTGCAGTTATGCCTGCTTTTACTGGCTTAGCGAATTGGATGATCCCATTAATGATTGGCGCGCCAGATATGGCATTGCCACGAATGAATAATTGGAGTTTTTGGATCCTACCATTCGCCTTTAGTTTGTTATTGTCGTCGCTATTTATGGAAGGCGGTGGTCCTAATTTTGGCTGGACATTCTATGCACCGTTATCAACCACCTATAGCCCGGCGAGTACTGGGCTGTTTGTGTTTGCGATTCATATTATGGGTATCAGTTCGATTATGGGCGCAATCAATGTGGTGGTGACCATTATTAATATGCGTGCCCCCGGCATGACCTACATGAAGATGCCGTTGTTTGTGTGGACATGGCTAATCACCGCTTTTTTATTGATTGCGGTAATGCCTGTGTTAGCCGGTGCGGTAACCATGGTCTTAACCGATAAATATTTTGGAACCAGTTTTTTCGATGCCGCAGGTGGTGGCGATCCCGTGATGTTCCAGCATATATTTTGGTTTTTTGGTCACCCTGAAGTTTATATTATGATTTTACCGAGTTTCGGTATTATTTCGGCAATTATCCCTGCATTTTCACGTAAAAGACTCTTTGGTTATAGTTCGATGGTGTATGCCACCGCCTCAATTGCGGGCTTGAGTTTCTTAGTGTGGGCACACCATATGTTTACCACCGGTATGCCTGTCGCTGCCGAGCTGTTTTTTATGTATTGCACCATGCTGATCTCGGTGCCGACAGGGGTCAAAGTGTTTAACTGGGTGGCCACCATGTGGCGCGGCTCATTGACCTTTGAAGTGCCAATGTTATTTGCGATTGCGTTTATTGTGTTATTTACCATTGGTGGTTTTTCGGGATTGATGTTGGCGATCACACCGGCTGATTTCCAATACCATGATACTTATTTTGTGGTGGCACACTTTCATTATGTATTGGTGTCTGGGGCTATTTTTTCGATTATGGCAGCGGCTTATTATTGGTTACCAAAATGGACGGGGCATATGTTTAATGAACGTCTAGCACAATGGCATTTTTGGTGTTCATTAATTTCAGTCAATATTCTATTTTTTCCGATGCACTTTCTTGGTTTAGCGGGGATGCCACGTCGTATTCCAGATTATGCATTGCAGTTTGCTGACATTAATGCGGTGGTGAGTGTTGGTGGATTTTTATTTGGCTTCTCACAATTATTATTTGTTGCGGTAGTGGTGAAATGTATTCGCGGCGGTGAAAAAGCAGCATCAAAGCCATGGGAAGGGGCGGAAGGTTTAGAATGGACAGTGCCTTCTCCCGCGCCATATCACACCTTCTCAACCCCACCCAAGATTGATTAGCGGAGGTTGATATGGAACCGCAATCAAAACGATCGGTGATTGCATTGGTGTTGGCAGCCGTTGGAATGTTTGGCTTTGCGTTTGCGTTGGTGCCGTTATATGACGTGTTTTGTGACATTACCGGCATCAATGGCAAAACCGCGACAGAGCCAACCGCGGCTAGCGACAAGATTGATCGCAGTCGTACCGTAACCGTTGAATTTGTTGCTTATATTAATCCTGATGTGAAGTGGCAATTTACGCCACAGGTGACTCAAGTAGATGTTCACCCTGGTGAGACCAAAATCATTAAATATGATGCTAAAAATCTCAACTCACAGGCTTCTATTGGTCAGGCCGTACCCTCAGTAACGCCAGGGATTGCGGCACAATATTTTAATAAAATTGAATGTTTCTGTTTTAACCATCAGCCATTAGCGGCGGGTGAACAAGCTGAATTACCGTTGGTGTTTTATGTCGATCCTGATTTACCGCGTGATATTAAGGTACTGACATTAGCTTATACACTTTATGACGTGACCCCTGATGTACAACCCCTTACTCAATCCAATGAGCAAGAGAATGAGGTGATAAATGTCGAACTCTTATGATGATCCCAAACAATCGGTCGTAGCAAGCACAGAGGAATATTATGTTCCCGCTGCTAGCGGTTGGCCGATTTTAGGGGCGGTGGCATTATTTCTAATCGCTTTAGGTGCGGGGGCAACGGTTGGTGATTTACTCGCAGGGCAAGGACCATGGATTTTATTAACTGGGGTTGGGTTAATATTATTGATGCTGACAGGGTGGTTTAGAGATGTCATCAACGAGTCCATGGGCGGTTTGTACAGTACGCAGATGGATCGTTCGTTTCGACAAGGCATGAGTTGGTTTATTTTTTCTGAAGTGATGTTCTTTGGGGCATTTTTTGGGGCGTTATTTTATATTCGAATGATCGCGATACCATGGCTTGGTGGGGCAAGTAATAATGCGATGACCAATATTGTATTATGGCCTGATTTTGTCGCGGATTGGCCATTAGTATTAACCCCTGATGGTACAGAAACCCAAGCTATGGGACCGATTGGGTTACCGTTATATAACACTATTATTCTGCTGACCTCATCGATAACCCTCCATGTTGCCCACCTTGCGTTAGAAAATAATCAACGGCGTCGATTAAGCCTGTTTTTATTAGTCACGGTATTACTCGGTGGGGTGTTTGTTTATCTCCAAGCGGTGGAATATATCCATGCTTACCATGACTTGAATTTACGTTTAGAAAGTGGTGTTTATGGTAATACCTTCTTTATGTTAACGGGATTTCACGGCGTGCATGTCACCTTAGGTGCGATTCTATTATTTATCGTTTGGTGTCGGGTGTTAAAAGGTCATTTTACCCCTCAGCATCATTTTGCTTTTCAGGCTGGGGCTTGGTATTGGCATTTTGTGGATGTGGTGTGGTTATGTTTGTTTGTGTTTGTTTATATTTTATAAGCAATTAAGTGCGATTGTTGGTGGTTAAAAAAG
>CAMQXY010000003.1 GCA_947039005.1 uncultured Photobacterium sp. | reverse complement strand
CGGTATGGCGCATTACTGCCCATAGGGAACAGATCAACCAATGAGCCGCGGCTAGCATACTCACCGTGTTCCATTACTTGATCAACATGACGATAACCTGATGCTTCTAACTGTAATCGCAGTTTTTCTAGCGAGATACGATCATCTTTTTTGACAATTAGCGCATGTTTATGGATAAATTCTTGAGGTGTTAATCGTTGTAATAATGTACTAATGGGAACTAAAATAATGCCATTTTTTTGGGTTGGCATCTTATATAAACGCGCTAAACGTTCAGAGATAATATCTTGATGAGGTGAGAAATTATCATAAGGCAATGTTTCCCAATCTGGAAAAACATGGACGTCAAGATCACAGAATTGAGTAATTTCAGGCTGTAATTTTAGTGCTGTTTGAGTATCAGCGACAACGGCAAGTACAGGACCATTATGTTTGGTCGCTATTTCTGCTAATGACAATGCCAACGCAGAACCAGATAAATTACCGATGTAACGATTATCCCCAGATTTTTTTGGTAAGGGGATTGAGAGTAATGTTTTATTCGTCATTGTTATTATTCATGTTTCGTTGTTGGGCCCGCTGACGTAAAAGCTTTTGTTGGCAATGCAGTGCGGCACGGATTAATAAATCACGATCTTCTTCTAATAGTCGCGTGTAATGCAACTCGATTAAAAAACGATCATCTAAAGCTGAGCAATTAACCACCTCAGCATAACAATAAATTGCGGCGGCAGGGTGATCTAAAAATAGTTTAACGATGACATTTTGCCTAACAGTAAAATCATGTGGGCTATAAAAGCTCAATTTACTGGCACCAAAGGTCTCGGTAATATAACGATAATTAGCATTATCTTGTTGAGATAGCACGTAAGATAACAGTAGGTTTATTTTACTATTTTGAGCACTAAGATAAGCCACTAAAGCTTTACTGTCTTCTTTACCAAATTCAACTAATAGGCGTTCTGCATTTTCTTCGAGGGTGTTACATTCGCTTGCTATACGAAATAATGGTGGTATCTCAGCGCTAAAGGTCTCGAAATTCGGGAGCGACTTACCATTAGATAATGGTTCGACATTGATTGTTAATCCTAAGTGAACTGAAAAATATTCCTCTTGTCTCATTACTTACTCACTGCCAGTTAATTGTTAGCGATGGTGTCACTATTTAGGTTATGTAACCAAGACTAATATCGGTAACATTTGTTTCAATTATTACTTAGAGCGTACTTACGAGCAAGTTATCTCAGTTAAGCGGTTATCTTTTACCCACTGTTTTTACATTACATTTACCTTGCTAGATGGTAAACAGTGCCGTTAACGCGTATTCTTGAGCCATCAAATAAAGGAGTGGTTTTTTAAGCCTATGTTTCATCCTGTATCTTTTTTTATTGGCTTACGTTATTTACGTGGGCGTTCGGGTGACCGTTTTAGTCGCTTCGTTTCTTATATGTCAACGGCTGGCATCACGGTCGGAGTGATGGCATTAATTACTGTCATGTCGGTTATGAATGGTTTTGAACAACAACTTAAAGACCGAATTTTAGGTGTTTTACCGCAAGCTGTTGTAACCACTGCTGATGGACGAGTACCTCTTTCAGAGCAAATACCAACAGCATTAAAGCAGTTACCGCATGTAACAAAAGTAACAGCGATCACACGCGGCGAAACAATTATTCAAAGTGCTAACTCTTTAGCTGCTGGCATGATGATTGGTATTGAACCTAACCAATATGATCCTATTGCTGATCATTTAATGGTCGGCTCACTGAAAGATCTTCAACCGGGTAGTTTTAATGTCATTATTGGACAAGCGCTGGCGGTTGAATTAGATATTCAGCCTGGCGATAAAATTCGTTTAATGGTCACTAGTGCCAGTCAGTTTACGCCATTAGGACGTTTACCAAGTCAGCGTAATTTTACCGTGTCAGGTATTTACGATACCGGTTCAGATGTTGATAAGCAGTTAGTGTTTACCAATATTTCAGACGCTGGTCGTTTGCTTCATTATAAACTTGATCAAATGTCAGGTTGGCGCTTGTATCTTGATGATCCCTTTGCAGTTACTGAATTGGCTAAAATACCGTTACCTAATGATTGGAAATGGTCAGATTGGCGTGAGCAACGCGGTGAGTTATTTCAAGCGGTTAAAATGGAAAAAAATATGATGGGGCTGATGTTAGGTTTGATCATATTGGTTGCCGCTTTTAATATTATTTCAGCATTGATTATGGTAGTGATGGAAAAACAAGCTGAAGTTGCGATATTAAAAACGCAAGGTATGACTCATCGGCAGGTATTGACATTATTTATGGTTCAAGGCTCAAGTAGTGGTGTGATTGGTGCATTATTAGGGGGTGTTTTCGGTGTAATAGTGTCTCATTATATCAATCCAATCATGTCCTTCTTTGGTGTGAATCTTGCTGCAATTGGTGGTTCGTTACCCGTCGATTTTGAACCAATGCAAATTTTAGTAGTTATTGTTGGCGCTATTATGTTGAGTCTATTAGCGACTATTTTTCCTTCTTATCGTGCGGCAGCTGTCCGTCCTGCTGAGGCTCTTCGTTATGAATAATCCACTATTATCTTGTCATAAACTATGTAAAACCTATCAAGAAGGTCAACTACAAACAGAAGTGCTGAAACACGTTAATATTGAGATCGCTGATAATGAATTGGTGGCGATTGTTGGTTCTTCAGGTTCAGGTAAAAGTACTTTATTACATATTCTAGGTGCGTTAGATGAGCCGACTGACGGTGAAGTATTTTTTAAAGGTCAGCGTTTAGATACCTTAAGTTCTAATAAACAAGCTAAAATCCGTAATCAAGATATCGGTTTTGTATATCAATTTCATCATTTGCTCGCCGATTTCACCGCGACTGAAAATGTCGCAATGCCATTATTGATTGGTGGTGTTGCGATTAGTGAAGCACGTACACGAGCTCAAGATATGTTAGATATGGTGGGGCTAAATCATCGTTTTGAGCATCGCCCATCGGAATTGAGTGGTGGTGAACGTCAACGGGTTGCGATTGCACGCGCATTAGTGAATAACCCCGCGATTGTATTAGCCGATGAGCCGACGGGTAATTTAGATCATCAAACGGCATTAGATATTTATGATCTAATGCGTAAGCTTAATGCAGAATCAGGTACTGCATTTTTAGTGGTAACGCATGATAGACAGTTAGCCGCAAAACTTGACCGTTGTATGCACATGCAAGATGGTATTTTAGCTGAGGTTAAGGAGAAGTAATGTTTCGTCCTTTATCCCTTTATATTGGTAGTCGCTTTAATCGCTCTAAAAAACGCAATCGAATGGTGTCGTTTATTTCGTTATCATCGATGCTCGGGATTGCCGTTGGTGTTGCGGTGATCATCATCGGCTTATCGGCGATGAATGGTTTTGAGCGTGAATTACAAACGCGAGTGCTTTCTGTTATTCCTCAAGGTGAGCTGCAAGCAGTAGAACCGCCATTGGATAATTGGAAGCCGCTATTAAAAAAGGTAGAACAGCATCCACATATTACCGCCGCTGCACCTTATGTTGAATTTACTGCGCTACTTGAAAGAGGCGCCAAACTTAAAGCGGTAGCAGTGCGTGGTGTTGATCTGAAAGAACAGCTCAAAGTCAGTGAGTTGCCGCGTTATGTTAAGAATAACGCATGGTCAACGTTTACTGCGGGTAAGCGTGAGGTTATTTTAGGTCAGGGTGTGGCGACTAAGCTTAAATTGAAGGTTGGAGATTGGATCACCGCAATGATTCCAAATACTGATCCTCAAATGAAGTTACGCGCTCCCAAACGAATTCGATTACAAGTTGTTGGTTTACTTGCTTTAGGTGGACAAATTGATCACAGCTTAGCGATTGTACCGTTACAAGATGCACAACAATATTTAGATATGGGAGAGGGTGTCTCTGGTATCGAAATGAGTGTTGATAATGTCCTTGATGCGCAACAAATCGTAAAAGAAGTTGGCGATACATTACCTGTGTATGTTTACCTAAAAAGTTGGACACAGAAATACGGCTATTTATACCGTGATATTCAAATGGTACGCACTATTATGTATTTGGTGATGGTACTCGTGATTGGTGTCGCTTGTTTTAATATTGTTTCTACATTGATGATGGCGGTAAAAGATCGCGCCGCAGATATTGCGATATTACGTACCATGGGGGCAACGGATCGACTGATTAAATCTATCTTTGTGTGGCATGGCGTATTATCGGGTGTACTAGGCAGTATTATTGGTTCGTTATTTGGTTCATTAATTGCGGTTAACTTAACCCATATTGTACGAGTGATAGAGAAAATTGTAGGGCATCGATTCTTATCCGGTGATATCTATTTTGTGGACTTTTTACCTACACAATTAGCATGGCAGGATGTTGTGATAGTGACGACAACAGCAATTTTCTTAAGTTTAATTGCAACCTGGTATCCAGCGACACGAGCAAGTCGATTACAACCAGCGCGTGTATTGAGTGCTAAATAACAATATAACAACGATAAGTTATATTTGTTTAGTCAATCGAAAACGGAGCTTAGGCTCTGTTTTTTGTTGGTCTGTTTTTTTACTCGATGTTATTTAAACTCATTATCGTGATAATGAGTGCTGTTATTGACTGTTTTTCAATAAGTGAAGAAAGAGAAGTTCATTTGAATATGATAAATAAAAATAAAAATTAAATTATCTTTCTCATTTAATGGTCTCATCATGAACATTCTGCTTTAATTTTAAACAGAAAAGTGATTTTTTTTATTGGGATAAAATTTATTTTTTTTATTTTATACGTTTTTGTTTTATCGCTTAATGATGAAATTTGATAAAAGATGAACGTTACCCCATTGAAAGTGCTGTCTGAGAATCATCAATAATTATCAATGATGATTTATTCGCTAGATAAATTACGAACACTGTTCTTTTTTTTGTGAATTTACGTTGTTTCATTTAACAGTGACATTTTTACATGATAATTTGTCGCTACTTAAATACAGCTCGTTGTTGTCGTTATTGGAAAGGGATTTATCCTGCATCGATATGACTATTATTTTATATATAGCGGCGATTTGTTAAAAATAAAACAATTAGGATTTAACATGAAAAAGAATGCACTAGGTTTATTAGTAGCTTTTGCTGTAATGGCTCCTGTTGCTGCACAAGCTGCTGTTCAACTTCCAGCTGGTACACAAGAGCTTGGTGTTCAGGGCAACGCTAAACTAGGTAGCGATTACCAAGTGAACCTTAATGGTTCTTACGGTAAATTCATCAAAGATAACTGGGAGCTAGGTGGTACTACTTCTATCAATCTTAATGAACATAACAAGCTAGCTAAAATTGGTGTATTTACTGAATACAACTTCGTGAACTCTACTAACTGGGTTCCTTATGTTGGTGCAGCTACAGAGCTTGCAGCATTAAACTATAACGAAGATGGCGTTGGTGCTGATTTAGGTCAAAACGGTGACTCTTGGGCACTAAACGTTAAGCTAGCGGGTGGTGTTAAGTACTTCATTAACCCTAACGTTGCACTAAGTGCAGAAGTTAACTACAACATCGCTACTGATGATATCGAATTTACTGGTAGCAAGCTTAAAAACAGCATGACTAACATCGTATTCGGTACTCGCTTCTACTTCTAAGTTTTAGCCCGAATAGTAATAATAAAAAACCCGCTAAATTTAGCGGGTTTTTTTATAGCTATTGGTTCTGTAAATTAATTTTATAAACAGAGGCTAAGCAATATTATTTTTTTTAATACGATTTAACAGCCAGCTGCTGAAAAGACTAATTATCGCGATAGCTAATGTAATAAAAGGTGCAACCATTAATATCATGGTTGTTACACGAGCGATATTTTCAGGTAACAGCGTTAGTAAGTAACCGAGTCCCGTTAATAATAAGATCCAAGCGGTTGCACTTAACCAAGCAAACCGGAAAAAGTGCGCTTGATTCTTGATTCTAAATCCCATCATTAAAGGTAATAGTGGGCGTACAACGGGAATAAATCGCGCGGCAAACAATGCCACGATACCATGTCGAATTAGTAGCCTATCGACGGTTTGCATTCGATGGGGTGGAACCATATCAACCCATCGTTTTACCTTCGGTAAGTGATCAAGCCAACGTCCTTGCAAATAAGCTAACCAACTACCAATCGCAGAAGCTATTATCAATAATAATACAATTAGCTTGAAATCAATGATCCCCATTGCACCTAATGTGCCAGCTAAAATAACAATACTGTCACAAGGTAGGGGGGCTGCGGGTAAAAATGCACTTTCCAACCAAATAACAAAGGTGACACAGAAATAGATCATTACAATACTTTCAGGGTTTTGTAATGCTGCAAAATCTTGGTGCCATAGCGCTGAAAAAATAGATACAAATGAATCAAGCATCTATGTAGTCCTTGTAGTCAAAGTTATAATTAAAATAAATGTCGTGGTAATGGAGTAACGTCAACTTAGTAACATTAACTGCCTACGACTATGGGCAAAACGGTATTGAAAGTTAGCAAGAGCAAGATGTGAGTACCGTTGGTGTTTAGAACAATGACTTAATGCTTGATGTAATTGGTGTGTGATATTGTTGTCACAATTTAAGGCTGGAACAAAATTATTTTTCTCTGTTTTTGATAACTGTCGTGTTTTATGGTGATTATTCGATAAAATAACGACATTATCGTTCCAGTTTTCCTGATTGCTTTCAATATTAAAAGCTGAAATTTGGGATGAAGTGTATCGGGGCGCTATTGCAGACATAGCCGTACTCGTTGCGCTGATTAACAAAACGCTTAGCAGTAAGCTAAATGGAGTAAGGTAACCCATTAACGGTATCGCCCAAGTATGAAAAACACACTTTTACTGAAATTTATAACCAAACGCAATGTTTTTATAACACTTTGTAATAAAAATGATTTGTCTATTATATTTTTAGGTGCTTAGTATTTAATTTTTAAAAAAAAGCTTCAGTAATTTACTGAAGCTTTAATCATTATTCTTAACGGATAATATTCATTTAAGAAGGGCTTTTTTCATTTGTGAGCCAATGAAAATAAAACTAATCCCTTCAAATATTAATGAAACACCAACAAAGATGCCTAATAGTGACATTGAAAATTGAGGGTTATGCATTAAGTTAAAGAAATATACCCCAATGATGGTAGATAATAGACCACTGAATACAATCCAGCGCCAGCCTGCAAGGTGCTCACGACTACTAAAACCAAACGCCATTCGTGTAATACCATTAAACACCATAGTAGCAATCATAAGGACGGTAATAGTCACTAAGCCAATAAAAGGCTGACCTAAGATAAATAGACCACCAATAAGATAAAACAATGCACTGATGACATACCAAATTTTGGTTTTCCATTGTGGAATACTAAATGTATGGTAAACCTGAACCAAGCCAATAACTAAAAAGATCACCCCAATAATTGTCGTGATAGTCATGCCAGCTGCAACCGGTAAGCTAATGGCGAAAATACCCGCAAGTGCAACGATCACACCAACGATCACAAACCATTTCCAACCTTTTGTGAGTAGGTTCTTCACTGGGTTTTCCATCTTAATTTCCTTTTATTTAAATTATTAATTGTTAGGTAAGTTATTGCTATTTAAAGATGTATTTTATTTTCTAATAGTAGACCTAACCATAATTATTACTAGGAATAAAATGCAACTCATTAGCAATATAAGTTCTTAATGGTATTACTTGAGGAGAAAAGAGGGATAAACGTGCGTTGAATCGGTTAATCGTGAAAACAGAAGGTATGTTGGTAGGGATAGATGTCGGTGATTTCTCAAAAAAAAGGACGTTAACAATAAAACTCCAGAGTTATGGAGTTTTATTGTTATAACTAAACAACCGTTAACGAGTTTTAGGTATCCGAAATTTACGTCGGTTCCAACTACGTACAACGGAATATCGCCATAGCCCTCGAATACCGAAGTAGCCGATTAAAGCACTTAAGACGCTACAAATAAAGCATCCTAATAAAAATGGGGGGCCGATTTGACTCATTTGATTTAAAAGGAAATCCCATGTTAATTCAAAGTGAAAACCAACATCAGGGCTATGCAGCACCCAAGCTCCTAATTTATAGGCGCCATAAAAAAGTACCGGCATTGTGACTGGGTTACTCACCCATACCAGTGCGACCGAAAGCGGTAGATTTACGCCAAACATAATAGCCAGGCCAGCAGCCATCAGCATTTGACTTGGAAGTGGGACAAAAGCCATGAATAACCCAACAGCAAACGCACCAGAGGCAGATCGGCGGTTTAGACACCATAGGTTAGGGTTATAAAGTAAATTCCCAAATATTTTTAACGCTTTTTGGCGTTTAATGACTTCATGGCTAGGCAGAAATTTTTTAATGAAATGTCTTGGCATAATAATTTTTTTTAAAAACTGGCTAAGGCCATATGGTTCAAATATTTATAGCGAGTATAAGCGGTTTTCTATCGTTACATTTTTTCAATATATTGCCACCGTACTGGTATTTACTGTTACTAATAGTTTCGGGTGTCATTATATTTATAGTGTATCGAAATGTTATTGTTATTTGCTTTTCGCTCGCTATATTGTGGGCTGTTTTTGATGCTAATCAATATATTAACGATATAGATAGTATTCAAAAAGACAGAACTAATATTATCATAGATGTAAGCATTAGTACGCTTTTTAATGAAAATATACCCACAGAGAATTTTGAAGTAAGGGTGCTTAATCGTTCTTCACCAAATGTTGATTTTATATTCCCGCTACGATTGATGGTTTTATGGAAAGATGCACCACCATTGAAACAAGGGCAAATATGGCGTTTACCGGTTAGATTAAGCCGTATTGTTGGGCGAGTTAATCAAGCTGGATTTGATGTTGAACAATATGCATTGAGCCGTAGTATTCATGGTCGTGCCATTGTATTAATGGGGAATAGTGTATTGCCTACGCGTTTACCCTCTTCTATTTCATTACGTCAACAATGGTTAGATAAAATTACCCCGTTACTCAAAAATACTCGCAATCAAAGCTATTTAACGGCTCTAACGTTTGGTCTTAGAGATGGGCTTGAGGCTCAGGATTGGATTTATTTACGTGATAGTGGGTTAGCGCATTTATTAGCCATTTCAGGGTTACATATTGGGCTTGCGATGTTAATAGGGTGGTGGTTGGGTTATCTATTACGATTATGTTTGCCACAAACACAGTATTGGTTATGGCTACCGTTATTATGTGGGTTAGTGTTTGCTTTTGGTTATGCATGGCTTGCTGGATTTGGTTTACCCACAATTCGTGCACTATTAATGTGCTTAATCGTTGGCATATCACGAATAAGTGCAATTTATTGGCTACCTTGGCAAGTTTTATTGGTGACATTAGGTTTATGTTTATTATGGGATCCTTTTGTCAGCTATAGCGCAGGATTTTGGTTATCTTTTGGTGCCGTTACCATTTTTTTAGTCATGATTATGATGGAGCATTCGCTAACCTTGGGCGCTTTACCGTGGTATCAGCGTTGGTTTCTGCGGTTAAAATATGTATGTAAGGTGCAGGGGTACTTACTGTTACTTATGTTACCGATCCAATGGTGGTGGTTTGGCGGGGTATCTTTAGCTGCACCATTGACGAATGTTATTGCTGTTCCTTGGATCAGTATGATTACGGTTCCTCTCGTGTTAATCGGTGTTATAACGCCATGGTGGCCTTGGTTATCGTCATTGTGTTGGCTTATTGCTGATTTTTCATTAATACCTGTTTTGAAAATAGCAGCTTGGAGTCAAGGGGCATGGATGATGTTACCGGCTTCGATAACGCCATGGTTGGGATTCATTGCGATGGTTTCTGTGTCATGGCAATTCTTGCCGTTAGTATATTTTCGTTGGATTTATACCAGTATCGTTTTTCTGCTTTTTAGTTGGCGTTGGAATGAGCATAAATCACCAGCATGGACGCTTTCCGTGTTAGATGTAGGCCATGGGTTAGCGATAGTCATAGAAAAGCAGCAACGAGTATTTATCTATGATACGGGTAATGCGTGGGATGAAAACAGTATTGCTAAATCGGTTATAACACCAATATTAGCTTATAAGGGAATATCGACTATTGATGGGTTGGTGTTGAGTCATGCTGATAGTGATCATGCTGGAGGTAGCGATTATCTTTTACAACGTTATCAACCTTTAGAAAAATACAGTAGTGATCAACGGGTAGGTTTTTCTGAATGTATAATTGGTCAAACATGGCAATGGCAAGGTCTTGAGTTTTCAGTTAAATGGCCACCAAAAGCAATGCAACGAGCAGCTAATTCAGATTCCTGTGTGATTCGTATTCAAGCGATAAATGGCAAAGGGCCGAGTGTTTTATTAACAGGGGATATCGATGCCAAGTCAGAATTAGTCATGCTAACGCAGGCACAAGATTGGCAAGCCGATATTATTGTGGTACCACATCATGGTAGTAGTACGTCTTCAACACAAACCTTACTTGATGCGGTACAGCCATCGTTAGCAATGGTATCAATTGGTTATTTTAATCCATGGGGTTTACCGTCTGCAGCGATTAAAAAACGCTATCAAACTAATAATGTTGATTGGATAAGTACACAAGATAGTGGTCAATTAACGGTAAATATTAATTCGAAGAACTACAGTGTACAACAACAACGTTATCATGATGGACAAACATGGTTTCGACCGCAATGGCTAACCAAAGAATGAATTAATAGATAGTTGAGGTGTTTATTGTTGTTTTTATGAGCATAAAAAGCCATTAAACAAAAAAGGATTGTGGACAAATTTGGTTGATAGCAATGTTAAGGGTAGAATAGCGGTAATGTATTTCATAAAAATTGGCATTCATGACGCAATCAATAGAAAAATCAACCAAAGATACTTATAAAAGACTGTGGCCTTATATCAAGATCTATAAAGCAGGTCTTATTGTCTCCGTTATTGCGCTGATTATTAATGCTGCTGGTGATACCTTGATGCTGTCGATGATCAAACCATTACTCGATAAAAGTTTTGGTGGATTTGATAGCATGGACTCAGGTTTTCTTGCCATGATGCCTATCTATCTGGTTGGCTTAATGATCATGCGTGGCGTCAGTGGTTTTGTGTCAACCTATTGTTTATCTTGGGTTTCTGGCAATGTTGTGATGAGCCTTCGTCGTCAGTTATTTCAGCATTTTATGAAAATGCCAGTGGCATTCTTCGATAAAGAAGCATCGGGTGCATTATTATCACGCATTACTTATGACTCTGAGCAAGTTGCCTCTGCAACCAGTAGTGCTCTTGTGAGTATTGTTCGTGAAGGTGCATCGATTATTGGTTTAATGGTACTGATGTTTTGGAATAGCTGGCAGTTATCGGCTATTTTGATCGTGATTGCGCCAGTGGTTGCTATCAGTATTAGTATCGTATCAAAACGCTTTCGTAAGATATCTCGTAGTATGCAAGATGCGATGGGTTCTGTTACCTCATCAGCTGAGCAGATGCTAAAAGGCCATAAAGTCGTATTAAGCTATGGTGGTCAACAGGTTGAGAAAGAACGTTTTGATTACGTAAGTAACTCAATGCGTCGTCAAAGCATGAAGCTTGTTTCTGCACAAGCGATAGCTAACCCGATAATTCAAATTATTGCTTCGCTTGCATTAGTTGTGGTACTGATTTTAGCTAATACGCCATCATTACGAGAAACATTAACGCCGGGTACATTTGCGGTAGTATTTGGTGCGATGTTTGGTTTGATGCGTCCATTAAAATCATTAACGAATGTTACTTCTCAGTTCCAACGTGGTATGGCTGCGTGTCATACATTGTTTGAGTTAATGGATTTAGAAACCGAAAAAGATAACGGTAAACATGAAGTTAAGCGTGTTAAAGGTGATGTATCAGTACAAGATGTCACTTTTACATATCCAACCAAAGATACGCCAGCACTACGTAACGTTAGTTTTGAACTTCCTGCGGGTAAAACTGTGGCGCTTGTGGGCCGATCTGGTTCAGGTAAAAGTACCATTGCTAACTTACTGACGCGTTTTTATGATATTGATTCTGGTGATCTACGCTTAGATGGCGTTGAGTTACAAGATTACACGTTATCAAATTTACGTTCTCAGGTTGCAGTAGTTTCACAAAACGTGCATTTATTCAACGATACTATTGCCAATAATATTGCCTATGCCAGCGGTGGTGAATATACCCGTGCTGATATTGAACGGGTAGCAGAGCTAGCTTATGCGATGGACTTTATTAAGGACATGCAGCATGGGCTGGATACTATTATTGGTGAAAATGGTGTGAGCTTATCGGGTGGACAACGTCAACGTTTAGCGATTGCACGTGCCTTATTACGTAATGCACCAGTGCTTGTACTTGATGAGGCAACGTCAGCGTTAGATACTGAATCAGAACGTGCGATTCAACAGGCACTGGATGAGTTGCAAAAAGATCGTACTGTACTCGTGATTGCTCACCGCCTATCTACTATTGAAAATGCTGATCAGATATTAGTGGTCGATGATGGTGAAATTATTGAACGTGGTACTCATGGTGAATTAATTAGCCAGAATGGTGCTTATGCTCAACTCCATCGGATTCAATTTGGTGATTAATTGTGGCTGCTTTGATTGAAGCTATGTGGTATCACACAGCCATTAAGGGTAAAGCGCGGATTGTCTATTTACTGTTGTGGCCATTATTATGGCCACTCAGTCAGTTGTTTGGCGCTATTAGCCGCCGTAAACGGCGGCAATACGTTGACGGTAAAAAAATAGCCTATCGAGCGCCTGTTCCTGTTGTTATTGTCGGTAATATTACTGCTGGTGGTAACGGTAAAACCCCCGTCGTGGTGTGGTTAGTCGAGCAGTTATTAGCACAAGGGCTAAAACCTGGTGTTGTCTCGCGTGGTTATGGTGGTAAAGCGCCGTATTATCCTTATTTTGTTGAGAGTGATACCCGTACCGATATTGCCGGCGATGAGCCTGTATTAATTCGTCGCCGTACAGGGGTTCCGGTTGCGGTTGCACCCGTGCGAAGTGAGGCGGTAAAGCTACTATTGAAACATGATGTTGATGTCATTATTACTGATGATGGCTTACAGCATTATGCATTGGCGCGTGATCTTGAATTGGTTGTTATTGATGGTCAACGTCGATTTGGTAACCAACACTTATTGCCATTAGGTCCATTACGAGAATCCTGCCAGCGTTTAAATGAGGTTGATTTTCTTATTTGTAACGGTGGTCAAGCACAGCCAAACGAAGCTGCGATGTATTTAGCACCGTCAGAATTAATTAATATTAAAACTGGCGCTCGTTGTGCTGCAACGTCATTGACTGCGGTTGTTGCGATGGCGGGTATTGGTCATCCACCCCGATTTTTTGCAACGTTAGAAGCATTAGGGGTAAATCCTGTTGTATGTCAGCCTTTTGCTGATCATCAAGCATTTACTCAACAAACATTGTTAGATTTAGCCCAACAAGGGCAACATTTAGTAATGACTGAAAAAGATGCAGTAAAATGTTACTCATTTGCTGAGGATAATTGGTGGTATCTGCCTGTTGATGCAGTTATCTCTGAGCCGCAAGCATCAGCTATTATTAAACGGATTATAGAGGTTAAGGAAAAGTATGGATCACCGTCTGCTTGAAATCGTTGCTTGCCCTGTATGTAAAGGCAAGCTGAGTTTCGATAAAGAAAATAATGAATTAGTGTGTAAGTTTGATCGTCTTGCTTATCCTATCGATGACGGTATTCCAGTTCTACTTGATTCAGAAGCGCGCACAATAAGTTCTGACGAGGTTAAGTAATGGCATTTACCGTTATTATTCCCGCACGTTACCAATCAACTCGTTTACCGGGTAAACCGTTAGCTGATATTGCGGGCAAGCCTATGGTGCAATGGGTATATGAACAAGCGTGTAAGTCTGGTGCCGATCAAGTCATTGTAGCAACAGATGATCAACGTATTGTGGATGTTGTACAAGGCTTTGGTGGTGAAGTGTGTTTAACACGCGCAGATCATCAATCAGGCACTGAGCGTTTAGCTGAAGTGGTGGCTAAATATCAACTTGCAGATGATCATATTGTGGTCAATGTACAAGGTGATGAGCCACTGATTCCTGATACAATTATTCGCCAAGTTGCCGATAACATCGCAAACTTTAATGCACCAATGGCAACATTAGCGGTAGAGATTGATCATCATGATGAAATTTTTAACCCTAATGCTGTAAAGGTTGTGACGGATAAAGACGGTTATGCACTGTATTTTAGTCGCGCCGCTATTCCTTGGGATCGTGATAACTTCGCCCAGCAACCGCGTATTGTGCATCATAATCTATTACGTCATATTGGGATTTATGCTTATCGTGCAGGGTTTATTAATACCTACATCAATTGGCAACCAAGCCCGTTGGAGCAGATTGAATCATTAGAGCAGCTTCGAGTGCTTTGGTATGGTGAAAAAATTCATGTTGATGTCGCGATTGACGCGCCTCCGGCAGGGGTTGATACACCAGAAGACTTAGAAAAAGTACGTCAGTTAGTGAGTTAGCAAAATAGCTAATAAATGACAGCGATCTCAGTATCATAAAAAAACCGAGTATTATTTACTCGGTTTTTTTGTTTCTAAATAAAACCAATCAAGAATGGACTATTCAGCTACTTTTACACGGATACGGCTTTTATCAACCATCATTTCATGAAGTGCTTTCATTGCACGAATTGCTTGTTCATCATCAGCCATTTCAACAAATGCAAATCCTTTTGATTTACCTGTTTTCTCGTCTAATACAAGATTACAAGCACTAATTTTGCCAAATTCTTCAAACATTTTATGAATTTGAACTTCAGTTGTACTGCGAGAAAGGCTACGGATTAAAAGTTTCATGAATTAAATTCTTTGTTAAGTAATAAGCCATTATTTTACCATGAAATACAGTAAAGCATGTTGAGATTAGAATGAAATAATAAGATAAAAGTTATTCTTGAAGAGTATGAGTTTCATAGTTATGCAAAAAGAGAACGATTTAAAAAAGCCAACGGCAGAATTATCGGGCTGCTGGCTTTTAATAAATTAACGAAAACATGACATTGAAAAACCTATAAAGTCTCAGGTTTTACTTTTTCAGCCTGTTGATGTTCAGTTTTTGGGTTTAATAATTTGGTAGTAATACGTTGCCATAATTGACCTAAACGCTCGTGCTCAATAATTTCCATTTGTGTTAGGTACGTTGCGTCAGGAACAAAATCACGTATTTTATTACTGGCCATAAAGTTAGTTGGCGCCGCAATCGGTTTTAATCCAGCTTGATGGAAATAGTACAGCGCCCGTGACATTTGACTGGCAGAGGTTACTAAGATCATATTTTTATCTTTAACGACATCAGCTGCTTGGAAAGCTTCTTCTTTGGTATCTTTGGTTGATTCAAACAATAAAATATCACGCTTATTAACACCTAAAGCAATAGCTAAGTGCGCCATTAACCGTGCGTGGCTAATCCCATGAGAAGCAATGCCACCATAACCAGATAAAATCAGTTTTGAGCCAGGATACATGCGGAAAATACGGATCCCTTCAACTAAGCGTGCAATTGCGGTTTGAGATAATTCTGAAGTGATTGGAAACGTTTTATCTATTATTTGGCCGCTGCCTAGAACCATCACGTAACTGATAGGTTTAGTGGTACTGACAAAAGCTGCATTTTCTTGCTCTAATGGGCGTAGTAATGATGTTGTTAATGGCTGGAAAGAACAGAGAAAGATGCCAATTAAAGAGATACTAACCAAAATAGAGGCTAATTTTTTTCGGCGTGTAAACCACAGTACACACAAACCAATAACGCCCACAACTAATAGAAATGGTAGCGGCATCAGTAGTGCAGAGATGATTTTTTTTAGTATAAACATAATATGTCGTCCGAAATTTCAGCAGTTGAGCAATAAAACCGATCAC
Source organism: uncultured Photobacterium sp. (assembly GCA_947039005.1). GTDB lineage: Bacteria > Pseudomonadota > Gammaproteobacteria > Enterobacterales > Vibrionaceae > Photobacterium. Next base: position 50,131 of record CAMQXY010000003.1, on the reverse strand, counting down.
AAGCCTTTATTCCTTTACTGCTTGTGAGAAAATAAGTCACATTCTAGAGTCGCTATCATAACGTAAATAAGCCATGAAAAAAGACCGAAATTTTGACGATTTGGCGAAAAAGTTCGCTGATAACATTTATGGCACAGCGAAAGGCCAGATAAGACAAGTTGTTGTTTGGCAAGATATTGAATATATATTGAATGAATTGAATTGTGCTTCGCCATTACAAGTACTGGATGCTGGTGGCGGCATAGGACAAATATCTCAAAAAATAGCGGCGCTTGGACATCAAGTGACGTTATGTGATCTTTCTAGCGAAATGTTGACATTAGCAGAACAAGAAATTGTTAAAAACGGTTTAGTTGATCAATATCGCTTGGTGCATTCACCGATACAAGATATTGGTGATCACATTGAAGCTCCCGTAGATTTGATTTTATTTCATGCGGTTATGGAGTGGCTCGCTGATCCGATTACGACATTGGCTGGTTTGTTAGAAAACGTGAAGCCGGGGGGGGTTATCTCGGTAATGTTTTATAACTACAACGGGTTACTGTTTAAGAACTTGATTTGTGGAAATTTAACCCATATAGAACAAGGTATGCCGCACCGTAAGCGGTTTAAACTACAACCTCAACAAGGGATCAAACCTGATGATGTATATCAGTGTCTAACTGAGGCTGGGTTTGACATAATGGGGAAAACAGGCGTACGCACATTCCATGATTATATGCAGAACTATCGAATGGGTGATTACAGTTTTGAACAAGTTCTTGATATGGAGCAAAAGCTTTGTCGTCAGGAGCCTTTTTTGTCATTAGGTCGTTATATTCATGTGTATGCGCGTAAGCCACACACAGAGGCAACGTCAGCATTGATGACAAATTTAAATAATAGCAATAAGGACAAGGGATGAGTGAAGTTACCCAGACTGTTCCTGAGTTAGTAAATTGGGTCAAAAATAATGAGTTTGCCCTTAATTTACCAACAGAGCGGCTGGCGTTCTTGTTAGCGATTGCGGTGTTAAGTAGCGATCGCTTTGATGAGGAACTAGGGGAAGGTGAGTTGGTTGATGCATTTCGCATTGTAAGCGACATGTTTGGCCAAACCAAGGAAACCCTGGCATTTCGCGCCAATAACGCCATTAATGAATTGGTAAGACAGCGGTTAATTTCACGCTTTACCAGTGAGGTTACTGATGGTGCTAGTATTTATAGACTAAGTCCGTTAGCACTTGGTATTACTGATTACTACGTGCGACAACGTGAGTTCTCAACGCTAAAACTGTCCATTCAATTAGCAATGGTAGCAGATGAAATCAATAAAGCAGCGACAGCAGCACAAGACGACGGTGATGAAAGGCATTGGCGTCAAAATGTGCATGCAGTATTAAAATACTCAGTGGCTGAAATATTTGACCGTATTGATTTAAACCAACGTGCAATGGATGAGCAGCAACAACAAGTTAAGCTCGATATTGCTGAGTTATTAAATCAAGATTGGCAAGCAGCGATTAGTAGTTGTGAAGCATTACTTGATGAAACATCTTCAACCTTGCGTGAGTTACAAGATACATTGCAAGCCGCTGGTGATCAGCTTCAGAGTCAGTTACTCGCGATTCAAGAAGCAACCCAAGGACGTAATGATCTCGACTTCGTTGATGGCATGGTTTATATCCTGCAAATGAAGCTCGATCGTATTATTAGTTGGGGTCAACAAACGATTGATTTGTGGATCGGCTATGATCGCCATGTACATAAATTTATTCGTACCGCGATTGATATGGATAAAAACCGCGCCTTTAGTCAACGACTTCGTCAATCTGTTACAGATTACTTTGATGCGCCGTGGTTGCTGACGTTTGCTGATGCTGAACGTTTACTTGATATGCGTGATGAAACCTTGATATTACGTGATGATGAAGTAACGGGTATCGTCCCTGGTGAAATGGAATTTGAAGAGCTTGATTTGGTTAACGATCAATTGGCTGAGAAAGTCGGTTTGATGTTACAAGCACATAAAGCAACAGGTGCACCCATCAATCTAAGTGTATTACTTAAAGATTATTTGGCACAACATCCGTATGCACAACATTTTGATTTAGCGCGGATTGTGATTGATCAGGCAGTAAGGATGGGTTATTCCGAAGCTGACTTCAATGCCATTCAGCCTGATTGGGAAGCAATTAACGAATACGGAGCCAAGGTACAAGCCCATGTCATTGACAAATATTGAAGAATTTATGCCTGAAAAGTTGGCAAAAGCGATAGCTAACCCACTTTTCCCCGCGCTAGATAACGCTTTGCGATCTGGTCGCCATGTTTCAAGTGAAGATTTAGATAATCATTCTTTCTTGATTGAGTTTGAGAAAGAATTAGCGATGTTTTACCGTCGTTATAATGCAGAATTAATACGCGCACCTGAAGGCTTTTTATACTTACGTCCGCGTTCAACCTCATTGATTGGTCGTTCGGTATTATCTGAAATCGATATGCTAGTAGGTAAAGTACTTTGTTTTCTTTATCTGAGCCCTGAGCGTTTAGCGCACGAAGGTATCTTTACTAACCAAGAGTTATTTGATGAGTTACTGGTTTTAGCTGATGAACAAAAGCTAATGAAACTTGTCACTAACCGTGCTTCAGGCTCTGATCTTGATCGTGAAAAGCTGTTTGATAAAGTTAAAACAGCATTACGTCGTTTACGTCGCCTAGGGATGCTGATCCCTATTGGTGAGAATGGTAAGTTCCGTATCAGCGAATCTGTATTCCGTTTTGGCGCTGATGTACGTACTGGCGATGATGTACGTGAAGCACAGTTACGATTGATTCGTGACGGTGAAGCCGTGGTACACCAGCAAGCGTCAGGTCAGTCAAGTTTGCTTGATGATATTGACACCAACAATCAAGAAGAGCTTGAAATGCAAAAAGATGTAGAGCAAGCGGAACAGGAGAGTAGTATTTAATGGAACGCGGCAAGTATCAATCGCTCACCATGATTAACTGGAACGGCTTTTTTGCACGTACCTTTGATATTGATAATCTGGTGACAACGCTTTCAGGCGGTAACGGTGCGGGTAAATCTACCACGATGGCAGCGTTTATCACGACACTGATCCCAGACCAAAGCTTACTACACTTTCGTAATACCACTGAAGCAGGCAGTTCAAATGCTTCTCGTGACAAAGGCCTTCACGGTAAATTAAAGCCGGGTGCCTGTTATGCCGCCCTTGATGTGGTTAACTCAAAGCAGCAACGTATTATTTTTGCAGTTAAATTACAGCAAGTTGCTGGCCGTGATAAGAAAGTGGATATTAAGCCATTTTTGATTCAAGGTTTACCTGCACATATCAAACCTGCTGAAATTTTAGTTGAAACGATTTCTGAAAACCAAGCCCGTGTTCGTCAGCTTAACGATGTCAAAGATCTTGTTAGCCAGCACGAAGGGGTGCAGTTTAAAACGTTTAGCTCGGTAACTGATTACCATGTGCAAATGTTTGAAATGGGCGTATTACCGAAGAAATTACGTAATAGCCAAGATCGTTCAAAATTCTATCGTTTAATTGAAGCCTCTTTATATGGTGGTATTTCAAGTGCGATCACTCGTTCATTACGTGATTATTTATTACCGCATAATTCTGGGGTAAAAAAAGCTTTCCAAGATATGGAAGCTGCATTACGTGAAAACCGGATGACGTTGGAAGCGATCAAATTAACCCAAACAGATCGTGATTTATTTAAGCATTTGATTTCTGAAGCAACGAACTATGTTGCTGCCGATTACATGCGTCATGCTAACGAACGTCAGCAGAAGTTAGAGCAAACACTGCGTTTACGTGGTGAGCTAATGGGTTCACGTCAAATGTTGATTGATCAGCAATCATCGTTAAATAACATGAATGCAGAATTAGCAGAGCTGACTGATCAAGAAAGCGTGTTAGAACAAGACCATCAATCAGCGTCAGATCACTTACAATTGGTGCAAGCTGCGGTACGTCAAGCAGAGAAAATTGAACGCTATAAAGAAGATCTGATAGAGCTTACTGAGCGTCTTGAAGAGCAGGTAATGGTGGTTGAAGAAGCGGCAGAGAAACTTGCTATTGCCGAAGAACAATCACAGCTAACGGAAGAAGAAGTTGATAGCTTAAAAACCCAGTTAGCGGATTACCAACAAGCATTAGATATGCAGCAAACCCGTGCATTGCAGTACCAACAAGCGGTACAAGCATTAGAAAAAGCACGTGATTTGTCTGGTGATCATCAAATGCTACCAGATCAAGCGCCACCGTACCTTGTGCAACTTAAACAGCAGCAAGATACCCAAACAACGGCGCTATTAGCATTAAAACACAAACTGGATATGTCATCGGCAGCGGCGCAACAGTTTGAAAAAGGTTTAGCAATTGTTACCACTATTGCAGGTGTTGTTGATCGTACCAATGCGAGTGATAAAGCCCGTGAGTTGATTGAGCATGGTCGTCAACTTCGTTCGGTTTCTGAACGTGGTGATCAGCTTAAAGCGCAATATCGTGACTTAGAACGTAGTGTGCGAAGTCAACGTCAAGCGATTGAACTTGCTGAAACGTATGCTAAAAAGTTTGCAACTACCATTGATGGTGAATTGGCATTAGCGGAAGAACAAGCACGCCATGAAGCCACATTAGAAAGCTTAGAGCAAGATCAAGCTAGCCTCGTTGAACAGCGTAATAATATGCGCCATAACGAGCAAGGATTGGCGACTCGTATTACGGCACTTGAAGCATCAGCCCCTACGTGGATTGCCGCTTCAGATGCACTTGAAACGCTTGCGGATCAAGCGAATGCTGAATTAAACAGCAGTCAAGCGGTCATGGATGCAATGCAGGCAACACTTGATAATGAACGTCAAGTGTCAGCGAAGCGTGATCAATTAGCGCAACAGAAGCAAACCTTAGAGCATGATATTGAACACTTGGCACAACCGGGTGGTAGTGACAATTTAGGTCTGCGTGCGTTAGCCGAGACGCTTGGCGGTACGATGTTATCTGAAATTTATGATGACATTACCCTTGCTGATGCGCCTTATTTCAGTGCGATGTATGGCCCATCTCGTCATGCAATTATCGTCCCTGATTTAAGCGGTATTAAAGAAAAGCTGATTGCACTTGATGATTGCCCTGATGATTTGTACATCATTGAAGGTGATGCAGATTCATTTGATGACAGTGGTTTTGATGTTGATGAACTTGAAAATGCCGTCTGTGTGCATCTTAATGATCGTCAGTTACGTTATTCTCGTTTCCCGAAAGTACCATTATTTGGTCGAGCAGCACGTGAACAACGGTTAGAGTTTTTACGTGATGAACGTGATCAAGTGGTAGAAGATCACGCTAAAGCTGCGTTTGATTCGCAAAAGCTACAGCGTTTGTACCAAAGTTTTAATAGTTTTGTTGCAACGCATATGGTGATTGCCTTTAACGCAGATCCTGAAGTTGAACTGAAACAAGCGCGTGATCAACGTAATCAGATCATGCGTCAGTTAGCTGAATCACAGGCGCAAGAGCAACAACAACGTGGTCAATTAGCGGCAGCACGTGAAGGTTTAACCTTGCTGGGTAAATTAAATCCAGTGGTGACGTTACTTGAAGATGAAACCTTAACGGAACGTTTTGCGGAAGTTGATCAGCAATTATCGCAAATGGATGAAGCGCGTAATTATCTTGATCGCTATGGTAAAGCATTAACTGAACTTGAGGGGTTAGTGTCAGCACTTGATGCCGATCCTGAGCAGTTTGATGCGCTACAAACAAATTACGAAGCAGCCGATCAAACTCTGCAACAATTGAAAACATTGATTTTTGCGGTGGCTGATTTAGCTGAGCGTCGTCATTACTTTAGTTATGCTGATTCGGTTGAGTTATTGAACAAGAGTTCAGAGCTTAATGAACAGCTAAAACTAAAATTAGCCACAGCTGAACAACAACGAAATACTGCACGTGCAAGCTTGAAGCAATCACGGGCGCAAACGAATCAATATAACCAGCTATTAGCATCACTGAAAAGTTCGCATCAAGCTAAGAATGAAACTGTGCTTGAGTTTGAACGTGAGCTGCAAGAGTTGGGTGTTCGTGCGGATGTTGAAGCCGAAGAGCGTGCATTGGTGCGTCGTAATGAACTTAATGAACGTCTACACAGTTCTCGTAATCGTCGCAGTACGTTAGAAAAATCAACCACGTCAATTGAGCTTGAAATGAAAGGCTTGATGAAACGTTTACGTAAAGTGGGTAAAGATTACCAAGACTTCCGTAAGCTGGTTGTGAATGCTAAAGCGGGCTGGTGTGCGGTATTACGCCTTGCGCGTGAAAGTGATGTTGAGCGTCGTTTACATCGTCGTGAAATGGCGTACATGTCGGCTGACGAACTACGTTCATTATCAGATAAAGCGCTAGGTGCATTGCGTCTTGCGGTGGCTGATAACGAAAACTTACGTGATGCCTTGCGTGCATCAGAAGATGTTGCGCGTCCTGAGCGTAAGGTATTGTTCTATATTGCCGTGTACCAACATCTGCGTGAGCGTATTCGTCACGATATTATTCGTACTGATGATCCGGTTGAAGCCATTGAAGAAATGGAAGCTGAGCTTGGGCGTTTAACCGAAGAACTAACTGCTCGTGAACAGCGCTTAGCAATTAGTTCAGATTCGGTAGCGAACATTATTCGTAAGACGATTCAGCGTGAGCAAAACCGTATACGTATGCTTAACCAAGGCTTACAAAATATTGGTTTTGGTCAAGTACGTGGCGTGCGTCTTAACGTCAAAGTACGTGATACTCATGAATCGTTATTGCTTGGGTTACTTGATCAAAAAGATCAGCATAATGACTTGTTTGGTAATAATCGTCTGACGTTCTCAGAAGCGATTGCGAAGTTATTCCAACGTCTAAATCCGCATATTGATATGGGTCAGCGTTCACCTCAAATTTTAGGTGAAGAGTTACTTGATTACCGTAACTATTTAGAGCTCAACATTGAAGTTAACCGCGGTACAGATGGATGGCTTCAAGCTGAATCTGGCGCGTTATCTACGGGTGAAGCGATTGGTACGGGTCAAGCGATTCTGTTGATGGTTGTGCAAAGTTGGGAAGAAGAATCTCGCCGTTTACGCGGTAAAGATATTATTCCTTGTCGTTTATTATTCCTCGATGAAGCCGCACGTTTAGATGGTAAATCTATTGCGACCTTATTTGAGTTATGTGAACGTCTAGATATGCAATTATTAATTGCAGCACCTGAAAATATTAGCCCTGAAAAAGGCACGACCTATAAATTGGTACGGAAAATATTCAAGGATCGTGAGCATGTGCATGTAGTTGGTTTACGTGGTTTTGGTAATAAACCCAAAGTAGAAATGCCAGTACAAGCGTTATTGGATATTGAGCCAGTATAAACAATAATTATATCAATAATCTCTATTGAGTAGACCCATAAAGCCAGCAGTGATGCTGGCTTTTTTTATAGTTGTAATATGTGAATATCACTTATCGTTGACTATAATTTCACCAACCCATTTATCATTCGATTAATGGTGCACCGCTATCGTAATGATTACAGAGAGGTCATCCATGACTAATACTGAAATTACCGAGCAGGAAAGAGGTCGCTATGAATGGCGGACATTTCTATTCATTATTGTTTTACTGTTTCCTATTTTATCTGTCATGTTTGTGAGCGGATACGGCTTCTTTATTTGGGCGCTGCAAGTGTTTTTCCTTGGACCGCCAGGACATGGCTAAGCACTCGTCAATATTCTATACAAACGGGTAGGTAAATGATGAAGTCATCCTTAAAAAAAGTTTGGATAACACTATGGCGTCCAGCAGCAAAAATAAGCCTTGGTGTACTTGCATTAGGTGGTTTTGTTGCTGGGGTTATATTTTGGGGAGGATTTAATACAGCCCTTGAAATGACGAATACGGAAAAATTTTGTATCAGTTGTCATTCTATGAGAGATACGGTTTATCCTGAATTGAAAGGTACTGTCCATTGGGAAAACCACTCGGGTGTCAGAGCTACCTGCCCAGATTGTCATGTTCCTCATAATTGGAGCGATAAAATTGCGCGTAAGATGCAGGCCAGTAAAGAAGTATTTGGTTCAATTGTTGGCACTATCGATACCCCTGAAAAATTTGAAGCGAAACGACTAGAGCTTGCTCAACATGAGTGGAAACGGTTTGCAGCTAATAAATCGCTTGAATGTAAAAGCTGTCATAGTTACTCGAGTATGAAATGGGATGAAATGTCACCTCGTGCGCAAGCTCAAATGAAGCAAGCTGCAGTTAAAGATCAAAGCTGTATTGATTGTCATAAAGGTATCGCACACCACCTACCCGCTGATATGGCATCATCCGGTGGTATTGTGTCTGAACTTTCAGCCGCATCTCAAAGTACCGATTATTCTAAGGGTGATACTTACTACAGCGTACAGTTCTTACCGTTATATGAAGATGAAGCTAAAACCAAAGATGGTGGTTCTTTAGAGCCAGCATCAGCGGTGAAAGTAGTGGATATTAAAGATGATATGCTACAGATTGAGCTGAACGGCTGGCGTAAAGAGAAAGGCTTTGGTCGGGTTATCAATCAAGATTTCGGGATGAACATACCGACGGCGGCTCTGAGTAAAAATGCCGCCCAAAGCTCTGGCATTGTTAAAGGATTTGAGCAAAAAGAAGATGATGTTACAGGGCTGAAATGGCAGCAAGTAACAGCCACGCTATGGGTTGAGAAAAAGAACTTTGTCAGCGATATCAGTACTGTTTGGACTGCTGCGAAGTCAGCGTATAACACCAACTGTAGTGTGTGTCATACCCAGCCAGCAGAAAACCATTTTGATGCAAACACTTGGCCTAGCATGTTTAACGGTATGCTTGCATTTGTGAATTTCGATACTGATAGTGAAGCTATTGTATTGAAATATTTACAAAACCATTCGTCAGACTTTTCTAAAGCTGAACATTAATCAAACTAAAGGTTGCTTGACATACTTCATGTTGAGCAACCTTTTTTCGCTTTAATTGTGAGGAATTGTTTATGTCACTGAGTAGACGTAAATTTTTGCAAGGCTTAGCAACGACAAGTGCGGCTTCTGTTATTGGTCCCGGATTACTTATGCAAGTCGCAAAAGCCGCTGAGGAAGTGACAAAACCATCAGAGCCACCGGGCGTATGGAAAATAACAGGTTCACATTGGGGGGCATTTCGAGCCCGTATTTATAATGGTCAAGTCGCTGAAATTAAGCCATTAGAATTCGATAAAAACCCGACCGATATGCTAAATGGGATCAAAGGCTTAATTTATAGTCCTTCACGGATACGTTACCCGATGGTGCGTTTAGATTGGCTCAAGAAAAACAAATATAGTGGTGAAACGCGGGGTAATAACCGTTTTGTACGTGTGACATGGGATGAAGCGTTAGATTTGTTCTATCAAGAGTTGCAGCGAGTGCAGAAAGATTACGGCCCGTGGGCGTTACATGCTGGTCAAACGGGGTGGCGGGAAACAGGTCAGTTCCAAAGTTGTACGTCACATATGCAACGTGCAGTTGGTATGCATGGTAATTTTATTAAGAAAGTCGGTGATTATTCTACAGGAGCAGGTCAAACCATTTTGCCTTATATTTTAGGCTCAACAGAAGTTTATGCTCAAGCAACTACATGGTCGACCATACTTAAAGATTGTAAGACATTGATATGGTGGTCAAATGATCCGATTAAAAATAGTCAAATAGGCTGGCAGTGTGAAACCCATGGCTCTTATGCTTACTACGAACAATTAAAGCAGAAGGTCGCAGAAGGTGGGATTCGAATGATCTCAGTTGATCCTGTGGTATCAAAATCGCAACAATATTTTAATTGTGAACATCAATACGTCAATCCTCAAACTGACGTGCCTTTCATGCTTGCTATTGCGCATACATTGTATAAAGAAGATCTGTACGATAAACAATTTCTTGAAACTTATACTTTAGGCTTCAATGAATTCTTGCCTTACTTATTGGGTACAGGCAAAGATAAAATAGCCAAAACCCCTGAATGGGCAGAGCCGATTTGTGGTGTGAAAGCGGATGACATTCGAAAATTTGCTCGCAGCTTAGTGAAAGACCGCACCATGTTGATGTTTGGCTGGGCAGTGCAGCGGCAGCAACACGGTGAACAACCCTATTGGATGGGAGCGGTATTGGCATCAATGCTCGGTCAGATAGGCTTACCGGGGGGCGGGGTGTCTTACTCGCATTTCTATAGTGGGGTTGGGTTGCCTTTTAGTTCTGCCGCTGGTCCTGGTGGTTTTCCTCGTAATGTTGATGAGGGTCAGGAACCTATTTGGAATAACAATGATTTTAAAGGGTATAGTTCAACCATACCTGTTGCGAGATGGATTGATGCGATCATGGAGCCGGGTAAGAAAATTCAATACAACGGCGGTAATGTTGTCTTACCTGATATCAAGATGATGGTCTTTAGTGGCTGTAATCCGTGGAATCATCATCAACAACGTAATCGTATGAAAGAAGCATTTAAAAAACTTCAAACCGTGGTCAATATTGATTATACATGGACACCGACCTGCCGTTTTTCCGATATTGTTTTACCCGCCTGTACTCAATTTGAACGTAATGATTTAGATCAATATGGTACTTATTCTACCAGCGGTGTACTGACAATGCATAAACTCGTTGATCCACTTTATCAATCAAAAACAGATTTTCAGATATTCACTGAATTAACTGAACGCTTTGGTAAAAGTAAACAATATACCCGTGGTATGACGGAAATGCAGTGGATTGAACAACTGTATAATGATTGCCGAAAATCGAATAAAGGTAAGCATGAAATGCCAGAGTTTGCTCAATTTTGGCAGCAAGGATTAGTCGAATTCCCAACCGACCAGACCTATGTTAGCCATGCTGCTTTTAGAGAAGATCCTGAAATTAATGGTCTTGGAACGCCTTCTGGGTTCATTGAAATTTATAGTCGTAAAATAGCCCGTTATAACTATGAACATTGCCAAGGCCACCCAATGTGGTTTGAAAAAGAAGAGCGTTCACACGGTGGTCCTAAATCGAATAAATTCCCATTTTGGCTGCAATCATGCCACCCCAATAAACGTTTACACTCACAAATGTGTGATTCAGAAGATTTCCGTAATACCTATGCGGTAAAAGGGCATGAGCCTGTTTATATCAATCCACAAGATGCAAAGAAGAAAGGCATTAAAGACGGTGATATTGTGCGGGTATTTAATGATCGAGGGCAGTTGTTAGCCGGTGCTGTTCTTTCAAGTCATTATCCGACAGGGGTTATTCGTATTGAAGAAGGGGCATGGTTTGGACCGTTGAATAATGATATTGGTGCTATTGATACCTATGGCGATCCCAATACTTTAACGATTGATATTCCTACCTCTGAGCTTGCTCAAGCAACCAGTGCTAATACTGTTGTGGTCGATTTTGAAAAATACACGGGTAAAGTGCCACCGGTTACATCGTTCAGTGGACCTCTTTATGTTAGTTAATTAAAAACGTGATCAACAACCAATAATTAAAGAGTAACTGCGGTTGCTCTTTATTCATTTATTATACTATTAATACGTAATAGCTAATAAAGTGATAGTGAAATGGTTGATAATTCAGAGTTTCCTGAACGCGATGATTTTTCAGGTGTAAAAAAACGCAATGTGCCTGTTTTTGGCCAAGGAGATAGTACCTTACAAGCGGCTGGTGGTGAGGCTGGTGTACAACAACTTGTGGCCGACTTTTATCATTATATTGATAGGTTGCCAGAAGCTGCAACAGTACGTGCAATGCATAGTGGTGATCTTACTGAGTCCCAACAGAAATTAACCACATTTTTGATCGGGTGGATGGGAGGTGCGGATAATTATGTTGAGCGTTACGGGCGGATGAATCTTGCTGGCGCTCATCGGCATCTTAATATTAGTTTAGCCGAGAAAAAAGCATGGCTGATGTGTATGCAAAAAGCATTAGATGATCAACCGTATGATGAATTATTAAAACGATTTATTATGGTGCAATTATCCTTTCCAGCCGAAATTTGTCGTCATCATAATGGATGAGATCAACCTGCTTTTTATGATGAAATCATCGATTCCAAAGCGGAATGGATTACTGTCCTAGCTTTCGCTATTCGAGGCATTAAATCACCGTTATTATTCTGTTATCAATGGATTAATAAAGTAATAGTAAATGGAATTAGGTGTAGATGTACTTGCGATTTTATTTTGTGTAGCGTTAGTTGCGGGGTTTATTGATGCTATTGCTGGTGGTGGAGGTATGCTTACAGTACCTGCGTTATTATCGGTGGGTATTCCTCCTGCCCAAGCATTAGCAACCAATAAATTGCAAAGCTCATTTGGTAGTTTTTCTGCGTCTTGGTATTTTGTGCGCAATGGCTTCGTTAATTTAAAACAAATGCGATTAGCGATTGCCTGTACATTTGCAGGTTCTGCGGTAGGTGCGATATTAGTACAGCATATTGATGCCAGTGTGCTGACGAGCCTTATCCCTATATTATTGATTGGCATTTCACTGTATTTTTTATTCTCGCCTAATATTGGTGCTGGCGGTGGCACGCCTAAGTTATCCGAAGCAGCATTTGCTTTTTCGGTCGGTACGGCAATTGGCTTTTATGATGGATTTTTTGGTCCAGGTACTGGATCATTTTTTACGGTATGTTTTATTGTTATTGCACAATTAGGGTTGGTTGAGGCGACTGCTCGTACTAAGATTTTAAATTTCACTTCCAATATTGCAGCATTGATCTTGTTTATTCTTGCAGGATTACCGATTTGGAAAGTGGGTTTAATTATGGCGGCGGGTGGCTTTATTGGTGCACGATTAGGTGCGCATATTGTTATCAGTAAAGGGCAGCGTTTTATTCGACCAATGGTGGTGGTAATGTCGATGGGAATGGCAATTAAATTGCTGTGGCAACAGCATCCGCAATGGTTTCAATTATTTTTTTAACTCGGGGTGATGTGGCATTTTTTGCGCGATAAATAATATGTACTGGACGAGTGAGTTGGTCTAAAAAATCAAAATGATGACAATAAATAGGATCTATTTTTAAGGCGCTTATAATGGATTCAGGTACTAATGCTGGTGCGACTCCGCCAAGAGCAAGTTGTGCTGCGGCGGTATAGGAATCCATTTCCATTAAAGGTGTGATCCCCGCTTTTTGTAAAATGGCGGCTTGATAAAGATTAGATGGATTTTTAAGATCATTAACTAATAAATATTCAGGTGGCGATTGGAGTGCTGTTGCCGCGACAATACGAAAGCGTTCATCCAATAAATGTTGATAATGCAATCCATGATGTGGTGCTAAATAACCAGCACAACAGCCAATAGTGGCTTGTCCTGAACGTACATTATCAATAATTACTGGGGTATGATGAGTGGTGATCGTAAAGTTTTTATCCTGCTGCATATAATGACCAAATGCTTTTCCTAAATAGCCTGCAACAAGGGTTTCTGAGCAATCTATTTTAATGATGCTGTGATCTTCAATGGTCTGTTGTTCAAAAATCAAGCCACGAAGTTCACTGAAACTTGAACCAACATTCTCAATTAAAGCGAGTGCGTCTGGCGTGAGTTTGATTAAACGTCCTGATGGGGATATCAGTTTCTTGCCAAGAGTAGTTTCAAGTTTAGCAATACGCTTACTGACGGCTGATTGACTAATATAGAGCCGATTCCCTGTACGGCTCATTGTGCCTTCTTGTGCTAAAACTAATAATGTTTCAATGCCTTCCAATAGCATGCTCTATTCCTTCTTTGATCGTGTTAACAAATTGTCGGTTAAATATGTATTATTATAAATTGATGTTTATTTTTCATTGATAAATAAGGATATTACAATGACAAAATCACCACAATCATTACTCAATACGATTTATACACTGGATTTACTTTGTAAACAGTTAAGTGTTTTAAGTGAAGCTCAGAGTAAAAATACAACTTCACAAGTTATTACTCAATTAGCGTTATCAGAACAAGAACAAATTATATTAATACGGCTAAAAGTGGAGACGATTAAACTCGCATTAGAAAGTGCGTTATCTGCCGTTGAATTGCATGATGAGGAAGCGATTAAACAAGCGTTATTATTAGCAATGTATGAGTTAACCCAACAGACAGTCCCATCCTCATTGATAAAATATCAAGTTGATCCTGTACTAGCAGGATAGTTTTAGCTAGAAGCAGGCAAAACCGACAATAATGTCGGTTTTTAACTATTTTTTATTCGCTTTCGGCGCTATCTGGATTCGGTTTTTCTTGTTTGGTAATGCTACCAACTTCAAGGATAGGTGCAACATCGAGGTGCTCTGCGTTCATCATGGTTGAAATACGTTGCACAGAAGAAAGTAATAGCGATTGTTCCCAATCTTCTAAATCTTGATATTGAGAGATAAAGCTGTCTTGTAAGGGCATTGGAGCTTTATCAAGTAGGATAAGTCCCGAGTCTGTAAGATGGGCATGTACTTTACGTTTATCAAGTACACTACGTTGGCGAACAACCAAGCCGCGTTTTTCTAAACGATCAAGAATTGTCGTGGCTGTTGCTTGGCTCATATTGGTATTGTTAGATAGTTGACGAATAGTGATCTCGCCTGATCCTCGAATTGCACGCATCAATACTAACTGTGGACCAGTAAGGCCAGCGCTCTTATTCAATTTTCTCGAATGTAGATCAATTGCCCGAATAATTTGTCTCAGAGCAATAAGTACTTCTTCGTGCCTATCCATCTAACTCTCCCAATTAAATTTGTGTGCAATTACGTTATAAAATCATTGTGATATATAGCGTATTTTTATAGTGAGAGTATACAAGAATTAGAATGTTTTCATTGGTCTTTATCGGTATCTAATTAATTTTTTTATTAATAAATGTAATTATCTATCATTTAAGTTGCATCAAGGAGCATTGGATTTATGCTTGTTATGTTTGATAATGGTAACAATATGTTGCATTTTTGTTTTTTATTTTTATCTAAAGAGTCATGTATTGATAACTAGGCAATCATGAATCAATTAAAATACCATTATTGGAGGAAATTATTACGGCACTATTTCCGATAACACAGCATAAAGAGTGGTGTTAAAAATATTGAGGAGGTGAGGGAAAAATATATTTTAGTAAACTTCTCATTATAAAATAGGTCGTTATCCTAGACGCTGATTAATAGTTGTACTTCTAAGATTTGCGAACATTATCTTCTCCTACATTTAATCATCAAATAAAGTTTTATTTGTTATATTGAAAGAGTGGTGAGGGGTATTTAATGGCATTAGTTAAAAATATTTTTTTTATTGTCATATTGCTAGGTGTCAGTTTTTATTGGCAAGTACTCTATGCATATTCTCAACCTGTTGGAGATCAGCGCGAAAATGTATTATTGGACATAAATAATGCGACATCTTCTTTTTCGTCAACGGATCGATCAAGAAATATGTTAAATCATGCTCAGGGATGGATTGAGCATGCAAATTCAAATACAACACAACTTAAATACCCTACAACATTAGTCGAACTATATTCCTCTACGGGGTTTAGCCAATTTTGGAAGAGTCAACGAACAATAAATGATTTTATTAATCAATTACGCATAATTAGCTTATCTGATGTAAATAAAGAACTTACAGCAAGGTATCATTTACTTATTCAATTACAGCCCCAACCAAATTGGCAGCAATATGATGTTATCGCAACAGATACCTTATTAATATATCTCAGTTTTATTGAACAAATACACGGTAAAGGAAAAATGTGGTTATTTGGTGAAGTAGCACCTTCACAACTACAGGTTCCCAGTCGAGTAGTTATCGAAGATATGTTATCAAGTTATGAAAATCATCGTTTTAACCAATTTATTGTTCGTTTGAAGCCTCAAATATCAGAATATAATCAATTAGTTGAATCTATTAATCGGTTAGAATCCACACCCGCATTACGTTGGCCTAGATTTTCCTTTCATGGCAGAGTAAATCCAGGTCAAAAAATTAAATTTATGTCCAGTTTGGTCACGGTACTTGAACGTTTAGGTGATATTTCTCCTCGTGAGGCTAAGCGTTATCAAAAGCAACAGAGATCGCTATATACAGGGGGGATTGTGTTGGCGATAAAACGCTTTCAAATGCGGCATGGTCTAAAACGTGACGGTATTATTGGTACTCAAACACAGGCATGGTTAGCTTTAAATGTTACTCAGCGAGTGCGATTATTAGCGTTAAATGCTCAACGCTTACGCTTATGGTCGACAAGCCTTTATACGGGGATTGTAGTGAATATACCGAATTATTATATGAATTTATGGCTTGATGGACGTTGGGTTATGAATAGTAAAGTGATTGTTGGTCGACCATCACGCCAAACGCCAATCTTTAACACTATGGTCAAATCGGTGGTATTTAATCCCTATTGGAATGTCCCTAGTTCAATTACGAAAAGAGATATATTACCTAAGGTAAGACGTAGTCGAAGTTATTTAAAACGTCATAATTATGAAGTTATTCGTAGCTGGGGAAGCTCAGAAAAAATAAATATAAATTCAATACCTTATAATTTATTGGCTTCTAATAAATTCCCTTATCGTTTACGTCAAAAACCGGGCAAAAAAAATGCATTAGGTTTATATAAATTTAATATTCCTAACAATCAGGCTATTTTCTTACATGATACATCTTATCCCGTGTTATTTAATAAGCATGAACGAGCACTGAGCTCAGGTTGTGTGCGCGTACTTGAGTCAAAATCACTGGCGTTAGCATTATTACAATATTCAGGGCGAAATAAGTCGCAATTTAATATTTTTTCAAGAAGTAAAAAAACGCGCACAATTAGGCTTGATAAAAGTAAAAAAGTTCCAGTAGAAATTATTTATCAAACGGCATGGGTTAATGATGAAGGTGCAGTGAATTACCGTTTTGATATTTATGGATATGATAGTGATCCAGAAAATAATGTGTCATTAATCTCTGCTTACAATAATAATTAAATGTAAGTTAATGATATTTAAAAATAGATTTATCAGTTTTATTTTATGTGACTTATGTAATTGACTGCTTTATTAACTGAAGATAATGTCTTGCAACATTGGTATATGAATTGCTTTAAAAATAAAGAGCATTTTTTTCGGTTGTGTAAATTATGTCAAATTTGGATATTAGTCGTCGTAAATTTTTAACATTTGGTGGGTTAGCTGTCGGAACGTGTATGTTACCCAATATCGTCCTAGCAAGTCCTTTCCAAGCAACAAAACCTCGAACAATGTTACTGCGTAATTTACATACAGGTGAAGAATTAGAAACTAAATACTTCAATGGAAAAACATACGTGGGTACAGAAGTTCGACGTTTAGATCATATTTGTCGTGATTTCCGTCAAAATGAAATCGCTCGTATAGATCGTCGTTTGTATGATGCCATTGCACAAATTCAGTCATATCTTGGTCATGAAGGTTACGCACAGCTCTTTTCTGGCTACCGCTCGTCTAAAACCAATGAAATGTTGGCAAAACGTAGTGGCGGAGTTGCAAAGAAGAGTTACCACATGAAAGCGCAAGCTATCGATTTTAATCTTGAAGGGGTTCCTTTAGCTAAAATCCGTAAAGCGGCGTTAGATTTAAATATTGGTGGAGTGGGTTATTATCCAAACAGCCAATTTATTCATATTGATACAGGTCCTATACGTAACTGGAGAGGGTAGTTTATTCCTGAGGCTATCTGTATTTTTAGTGATATTCATGGCATGCTTCTCAAAACAATGTTCCCGTTTAGGAAGTATGAATGAGTCTTCAATATAAAATTGTGCCAGTGACACCGTTTCAGCAAAATTGCTCAATAATATGGTGTGATGAAACACATCAAGCCGCGATTATTGATCCCGGCGGTGATATTCAGCAACTTCAGCAAGTGGTTAAAGAACTTGGCGTGACGGTTACTCAATTATTACTGACCCACGGACATTTGGATCATGTGGGGGGGACTGAGCCTCTTTCGCTAAAACTTAACGTACCTGTTATTGGTCCGCAACAAGATGATGAATTTTGGCTACAAGGCCTACCTCGTCAAAGTGAAATGTTTGGCTTCCCCATGACAGAAGCGTTTGCACCAACTCAATGGCTAAACGATGGCGATGTAGTTAAAGTAGGTAATCAAACGTTACAAGTCTTTCATACCCCAGGTCATACGCCTGGACATGTGATCTTTTATAGTGCGGATGCCAAGGTGGCATTTGTAGGGGATGTGTTATTTAAAGGGGGTATTGGTCGTACTGATTTCCCACAAGGTGATCATCCAACATTAGTCAATTCAATTAAGACTAAATTGTGGCCTTTAGGTAATGAGGTTACATTTGTGCCAGGACATGGTCCATCATCTACCTTTGGCCATGAGCGAGTGACAAATCCATTTGTTGCTGATGAAATGCCATTATATTAATGCGTTGCGGTGTTAGTTAGTTGTAATTAATACTATATAAATAGAGCTACTGATAACCACTGATAATGTTTATTATCAGTGGTTTTTTACATTTAGTCACTAATAAATGAAATTAGTTGGCTAAAGCTTGCGTGAGTTTATTCTAAACGGTATTTTATGCTTGTTAGGCTTTGTTTTGTTGTTTTTAATGCTCATGGGTATATATCGTTATGATTACAGTCGCTTTAGTTGATGATCACGTCATTGTCCGTTCTGGTTTTGCTCAATTATTATCATTAGAATCAGACATGACAGTTATCAGCCAATTTAGCTCAGCGCAAGAGGCGCGTAATGGGTTAGCGAAGCAAGCCGTTGATGTGTGTATTATTGATATATCAATGCCAAATGAAAGTGGTTTGACTTTGCTTGAAGACTTAGCGTGTAACATGGGTTGTATTATGCTGAGTGTACATGATTCTGCGACGGTGGTGAATAAAGCGTTAGTTACTGGAGCAAAAGGTTATTTAAGTAAGCGTTGTAGCCCAGATGAGCTTATTCAAGCGGTACGTAAGGTTGCTAATGGTGAACGTTATTTAGCATCTGATATCGAAATGCAATTAGAGACAACGGATCCCTACCAACAGTCTGTCGCGTGTTTAACAAAACGTGAATGCCAGATCAGTGAAATGCTTGCTATAGGCTTAGATGTTAAAGCGGTTGCGATTAAATTAGGTTTGAGTCATAAAACTGTCCATGTACATCGTGCTAATGCAATGGATAAACTTAATGTTAGTAATAATGTTGAATTAGCTAAGTATTTTCCACAAGAAATATTGTAATGCAACGTTATATACTTATGTCATTAGGCGGGTGTTTATTTTTTATTTGCAGTTGGTTTTGTTTATGGGTGATTGCTTTTTATTTTCTAGTTGACCCAGCATTAGCGATTTTATTTTTTCCATTTGCATTGCGATTAGGAATAACATTACATACTGCCAGCCGTTATTGGGTTGTGATTTATGGCGCTGAATGGGGCTTAATTTTATTATTAGCTAAGGCACTGAATGATTTACCTTGGTGGCCTATCTTAATCGCTAGTGGTTTATCATGGCCTATATTGTGGTATGCACGGCGTTATTATTATGGTGATCAATGGCGACAGTTATTAGTAATGGCGGCGGTTATTATATCAACAGCAATCATTAATGTTGTTATGGTAATGGGATTTGGCTCTATCGCTCAAATACCAGTATCACCAGTAGGGATGATCTTTCTGATTAGTGTTACTGGCGGATTAATGTTAGTTCCAACCTGTTATTTATTATGGAGCTTTTTATTTAATCGTTCATGGATCCCACTGACTGTTGCTTTAATTTCTCGCCCATTAGAATTACGTCATCGTGATTTATGTTTATATGCATTACTTTTTATTGCTAATATTTTATTACAAGTAAATCTGCCCGATGAATTAAGCCGTTTTGCACCATTTTGTTTAGCGATACCTATTATTGTGTTTGCTTTTCGACATGGATGGCAAGGTGCATTACTTGGGACATTATTAAATAGTATTGCATTAATTGCCGCGCGAAGTGGTGTCAGTAATATGGAGATCACTGATTTATTATTATCATTATCTGCTCAAAGTTTAACAGGTATTTTGTTAGGTCTTGGCATTCAACGTCAGCGAGATCTTAATGGTAAATTAGCCTCTGAATTAGGACGGAATCAGGTATTATCTCGTCAGTTAATCAGAACTGAAGAATCTGTTAGACGAGATATTGCGCGGGAATTACATGACGAAATAGGTCAAAATATTACCGCTATTAGAATGCAAGCGAGTATTTTAAAACGTGTTGAAACAACGTCTATAACACAGCAATGCGCTTCTACTATCGAACAGTTATCACTTAATGTTTATGATACCACCAAAGGCTTATTATCGCGTTTACGTCCTAAAACATTAGATGATCTTGGTTTAGCAAAAGCGGTTGAGCAGGTTGTTTGTGATTTAAAGTTAGAAGATAAAGGAATAGATGTTGCTATGGCATGGGGACATTATCAACAGCAATTGTGTGATACGACTAATGTTACTTTATACCGAATTTGCCAAGAAGCCTTAAATAATATTGCTAAATATTCGCAAGCGACAGAAGTTATTATTGAATTAGATATTGGCTCAGAAATTAGATTACAGATTGAAGATAATGGTGTCGGTTTTAAAGTGGAAGATACATTTAAAGGCTTTGGCTTACGTGGTATTCGAGAGCGTGTTGAAGTGTTAGGGGGACAATGTTCCATTATAAGTTACCCGCGTGACGAGTATCAAGAGAAGCCTCAACCAGTACGAATAGGTACAACATTGGTAATTATATTACCGCAGACATAATTATAACGATCAATTCCTTTATATTTTTAGGTATAGCATGGCAGTAATCTCCCACTCAACAGTTGATCAACGCTATAAATATTGGCGTTTGCATATCATGGTTACCATGTATATTGGCTATGCTGGATTTTATTTAACCCGTAAGAACTTTACCTATGCGATGCCTGCAATGATTGCTGATTTAGGTTGGGATAAAGCAGATATTGGTATGATGGGCACACTGTTTTACTTAACTTACGGCTGTTCAAAATTCATATCTGGTATGATCTCAGATCGATCAAACCCTCGTTATTTTATGGGGTTAGGATTAATTGTAACGGGTATTATTAATATCTGTTTTGGTTTTTCTAGTTCGATTACGGCATTTACATTATTGTGGATAGCTAATGCGTGGTTTCAAGGTTGGGGTTGGCCTGCGTGCTCTAAATTATTGACTACATGGTATTCACGTTCTGAACGTGGTTTGTGGTGGTCTTGTTGGAATACTGCACATAATGTTGGTGGTGCTTTTATTCCATTATTAGTGGGTTTTCTTACGGTACATTATGGTTGGCGTTATGGCTTCTTTATTCCTGGCGTGATAGCGATCGTAATAGGTATTGGGTTATGTTGGCGCTTACGAAATAAACCTACAGCGATGGGATTACCCAGTATTGGATTATGGCGTCATGACTATTTAGAAATTGAGCAAGAAAATGAAGGGATTGGATTAACACAACGACAAATATTATTTAAGTACGTATTAACCAATAAATATTTATGGTTATTGGCGATGAGTTATGTGTTGGTTTATATCGTTCGTACTGCGATTAATGATTGGGGAAATTTGTACCTGACAGAACAACATCATTATAGTTTATTATCCGCCAATGGCGCGTTGTCATTATTTGAAGTGGGTGGTTTTTTAGGCTCATTAGTTGGCGGATGGGGTTCGGATAAGTTATTTGGTGGTAATCGTGGCCCGATGATTTTATTGTTTGCCATGGGGATATTTTTATCGGTTGCCGCATTATGGGTAATGCCCGTTACTAGTTATATTTTACAAGCAGGATGTTTTTTTGCGATAGGTTTTTTTGTATTTGGACCGCAGATGTTGATTGGTATGGCTGCTGCTGAGTGTTCACATAAAGATTCCGTTGGTGCTGCAACAGGTTTTGTGGGGTTATTTGCTTATATGGGGGCGGCTTTAGCCGGTTATCCATTGGCTATTATTATGAGTTATTATCAGTGGACTGGTTTTTTTGTTGTTATTTCCGTGGCTGCAGCATTAATTGGGTTATTGTTATTGCCTTTTCTTAAAGCGCAGACTGCACCATCTGGCGCTTGATTATTATGTTAAGCCGCGGCTTTATAGCGCCGAAGTAGACCAATAAAATCATTAACAGGACGATCGATAACATCATCAGAAATAAAGAAATCAAATCCAAGTAATTCTCGATTATACCGCATTCGATTAGCGAGCATAGCTTGTAATCCAAGGAGTTGTTTACCATCTTGAGTAATAAAAGGTGAATCATCAAATAAGATATCTTCAAGTTGATGATGAGGGTGATTACCTTGTTTAATGACCATTACCAGTAAAATACGTTGTTCAAGTAATATTCTTGAGGCTACACGTGGACAAATAGTATTAATAAAATCATCATAACTTTTTAAGCGAATACCGATCCAGGGCAGGGCTGTATGCCACTCTTGTGATGCGAGAGTAACATTACCTATTTGCGTTATATTACGCCACGTTGTTATCCACCCGCCATAACGGCTATGGAATTGGCAATGCATAAAGGTTAACGTGAAACTCACACTTGGCGCAGTGAATATTTTCGTTGTGAATAAGAATATACAAACCATAACGGTGATACCAATAAACATCGTTATCCCTGATAATGCCGCATTAAAATAGCTGAGGAAAGTCATGCTAATAGTGATCATGCTGATAACTAACCAAAAATAATGTTTTGTGGTTAATTTTTGTGAATGAACATGAAGTGTCTCCATCATAGCTCTCTTACATCATGATTGTTCTTATTGTTAGTTTAGTGCGATTACCACGATAGGTGTGATTATGATATATGCTTAATGGGAATTTCGATGAATATAATGATTTTTAGCGTTAGTTATACTCACAATGCTGCAATATCAATCATTGTTTGATATGTATTTGCGAGGGATCATCTTTATTGCTGGATAAATAATCGTTTACTGGTAATTGGTAAATAACCTTGGTATAAAACGCGCTCACTTTTTCTCGCTGAAAATAGTGGTGATCGAAAGTCGTGTAACGGAGTAAATAAAGTAATGAGAATTTCTCACAAACGTAATACCCAGCGTAAACTACATAAACATAAACCTCTTTTTATAAATACCGTCTCTGTAGTTGAAAAAGTATCAAAAATTAACGTCGTTGAAACTGTTATTGAAACGGTAGTTGTTGAAGCGATTGTGGTTGTTAAGCCTGTTGTTACGTTAACACCTAAACAGCAGCAAGTTTTAAATATTGTTGTCAGTCATACTGATGGGTTAAACCCGAAAGGTATTGGCTTACAAGCGGGTCAAGATGATGCAAAAGCGGCTTCTTGGGCTACTGGTGCGTTAAAAAAATTAACAGAAGAAGGGTTAGTCGAACGCATTCAATTGGCAGGAAATAAAGTATTATATAAAGCACTTTAAGATCTGCTAATCCCGCTTCTTGTGAAGAAGCGGGTATTTCTTTTTTTCCTCTGTAATATTATTATTATCTTTCTCTCTGATACTACAGTTATTATCTATACTATTATTATCTTTGATACATAAAACTGACGGTTGTTTTTTACTCTGCTATAACTATTAATATGGAGAGTGATTCTCAAGGAGTACGCAAAATTCGGAGAAATTGATCTTATGACGATGATAAGTGCAAAGGAATTTTCTGGTTGGCTACTTGAACGATTTGCAGATGAAACACAGGGAGTATCCCTCAGTCGCGAAGATATTAATATGTTAACGGGGAGGCAAAGCTTTTCTCTCGGTTATATTCACGATATACATTATGAAGTAATGCGGCATGGAATGGCATTTGTAACGGATACCACAAGAGAAATGTTTTATCTTGTACCAATCACAGATAGACCTTGGCGCAAGCAATTAGAGAAGCATTATGAACATGATCTTAATTGTAATGTGTTACCACTGAATAAATCAGGATAATATAAGTTATATTATTATAGTTAATAAAAAAAGAGGATATAGATCCTCTTTTTGTTGTTAGATATTTAATGGTTATTTTTTATAAAACGGCAGCAATACCTTGGCACAGTGGTAGCATATTTGATTTTGTCATACCAGCAACACTAATACGCCCAGAACCAACAATATAGATAGCAAATTCATCTTTTAGACGATTTACTTGATCTTTATTTAAGCCTGAAAATGAGAACATACCGTTTTGGCGTTCAATGAAACTAAAGTCAGCATTAACACCACATTGCTTCAATGTTGCAACAAAGAGTACGCGCATTTCTTGAATACGATCGCGCATATCAGTAACTTCTTGTTCCCATTCAGCACGCAATGTAACATCATTTAGAATTTGCGTTACAATGGCAGCACCATGTGCCGGTGGATTTGAATAAATAACACGTGCAATAGATTTTACTTGGCTAAAAGAAACAACAGCTTGCTCTGCATTTTTTGCGACTAAAGTAAATGCACCAACACGTTCGTTGTAAAGTCCAAAGTTTTTCGAGAATGAACTGGCAACAAGCAGCTCAGGCATTTGATCGGCAAATATACGTAATCCTTGAGCATCTTCCTCAACACCGCGAGCAAAGCCTTGGTAGGCAAAGTCAAACATTGGTAGTAAACCTTTTTCTAAGCACAGTTTAGCCAGTGTTTGCCATTGTTGATTCGTTGGATCAATTCCTGTTGGGTTATGACAACAACCGTGGAATAGCACTACATCACCTGCATGTGCTTGGTTTAAATCAACCAGTGTGGTATCAAAATCAATATCTTTTGTTTGGGCGTTGTAGTAGCCATAGGTTTTTGTCTCTAAGCCCGCAGCGCCAAATACACCGTGATGATTAGCCCAAGTTGGATTACTGATCCAAACTGTCACATTACCTAATTGACGTTTAATAAATTCAGCGGCAACACGAAGCGCACCTGTACCACCAGGCGCTTGTGCGGTTTGAATGCGTTTTTCTGCAATAAGGGGGGAGTCAGTACCAAAAAGTAGCTGTTGTACTGCTAGGCCATATTCAGGGGTGCCAGGGATGCTAAGATAAGATTTTGTCGTTTCTTGTTCTAATAGAATTGCTTCTGCTTTTTTTACTGTCGCTAAAACGGGCGTATTGCCAGCTTCATTTTTATAAATACCCACGCCGAGGTTAATTTTATGCGTTCTAGGATCTGCTTTAAATTCGTCTGTTAAACCGAGAATCGGGTCAGCGGGCGCTGCTGTAATCTTTTCAAACATATCGTTCATCCATGGGTAATTAAATAATTATGTGTCTATTTATACCCTTTGTAATGGAAGTTTGACAAGGAAATGCAACAAATTTGTGAATTTATGTTTGTGATTACATTTTCATGATTATAAGCGTTAGTATATGCAAATGCTTATAAGGTATGCGCTCGTTAGGGGCTAAACAATGGTTATCTGATTACGACCATTATTTTTTGAATGATAAAGAGCGTGATCGGCGGCTTTGTAAGCTTTATTGAAATGTATATTAGTGGCACTAATACCACCAATAGAAATCGTAACATTGATAGTTAAGATCGGAAATAAAGAAATTGAATCACATATTTGTTGTGCTTTTTTTGTTAATTGTTCATGATTCATTTTTGAGAAAGAAATTATAAATTCTTCACCTCCCCATCGGACAGCAATATCTTTATTACGGATGCAATTATTAATACGTTTTGCAACATTACGTATCACATCATCACCGACCTCATGGCCGTAGGTATCATTAATTTTTTTAAAATGGTCAATATCTATGATTAATAAATTAAAATTCTGTTGATTAAGTAATTTATTTTCATAGTAGTCACGGCGATAAAAATGTGTCATTTGGTCATAGCGTAAAATGAATTTTTTATTAGCAATGAGTCGTGTTAATGAGTGGTATAAAAACATTAATAAAAGAGAGGGTAAAAAGCTGACTTTAAAAAGATTATAGAAATTAATACCTAAATTGATAGGATCAACTTCTGAACAAGGTAGTAATCTACTTGTTTGATATAGGTTATTATTTTCCATACTAATTATTGTCATTTTATTTCGATTATATTTTGTTAATATATTTTCGAATATTGAATTATTAATATCAATAGCCAATAAAGCATCTAACTTTTTATCATTATAGATAGGGTAATAAATAGTACGAAGAATTGCTTTTGTCCCTTGTTCTGTATATATATCAGTTAATTTTATATTACATCCATAAAATGATTGATAGGTATCTATTAGACCTTCATTTTTAACAATGGTGTTAAGTACGACGTGATCATATAGTTTTAAATAAACAGATCGAAGAGGATCAAAATGTGAGTATTGTGCTGAGGTCTCAAAAACAGCTATTGTCCAAATATTATTATCAGCAAATTTATTTATTTGTGAACGTAACTTATTAATTCCTGTGGATAATATCTTAGCATGAGCAGTGCTATCGACTACAACAGAAACACCATTAAAGGTATATTTTCCTTTTTCTAAAGTGACTGTTTCAGTATTATTATAAAATGAACTAAAGCGACGTGCACCCGAGTAAATATTATTTAATGTTGTAATATATTTTTGATGCAATATATTAATATTGTACACATTATAAAGTAAATAAAAGCTAGAAAAAATAATGAGGAATAAAGTAAGTAGCTTTAAGTGGGCGAGTGTTTTTTTTAAAAAGCTATTTACAGTTATAATCATTACTATCCATGGGTATGAAAGAGTGTAAAAGGTTGCATTTTATATATTCATTTCATATATTAAAATGAAAAATATAGATTATCACCATAAAAAATTTTTGTTAATAATCTTTAATTCCGTTAGGGGGATTAAATAGAGTGGTTCAATAAAGACTGATCATAATATTATGACTGGTTAATTATTTATTAGTTTTTTTGCTTTTATTAATGAATCGGTATAAAAAAAGCTACTCGAAAGTAGCTTTTTCACTGTCTAATTTAATATCAAAATTAGAAGTTAGCAGAGCGTGGAGTACGTGGGAATGGAATAACGTCACGTACGTTGCCCATGCCAGTCACGTAAGACACTAAACGCTCAAAGCCAAGACCGAAGCCAGCGTGAGGAACAGTGCCGTAACGACGTAAATCGCGGTACCAGCCCATATCTTCAGGGTTGATGCCCATAGCAATCATACGTGCATCAAGAACGTCTAAGCGCTCTTCACGTTGTGCGCCACCGATGATTTCACCGATACCTGGTGCAAGAACATCCATTGCTGCTACTGTTTTACCATCATCGTTTAGACGCATGTAGAAAGCTTTAATATCTTTCGGGTAGTTCTTAACGATAACAGGTGCTTTGAAGTGTTCTTCAGCAAGGTAACGCTCGTGCTCAGAAGACATATCAATGCCCCACTCAACATCGAATTCAAATTTCTTACCTGAATCGATAAGAATTTGGATTGCATCAGTGTAATCAACTTGTGCAAAATCAGCGTTAACAAACTGCTCAAGACGAGTAATAGCATCTTTATCAATGCGAGAAGCAAAGAATTCAAGGTCATCACGGCGTTCTGCAAGAACAGCAGCGAAAACGTATTTAAGCATGTCTTCAGCCAGTTTTGCGACATCATTTAGATCAGCAAAAGCAACTTCAGGCTCAACCATCCAGAATTCAGCTAGGTGGCGGCTTGTGTTTGAGTTTTCAGCACGGAATGTTGGACCGAACGTGTAAACTTTGCTTAATGCACAAGCATAAGCTTCAGCATTTAATTGGCCAGATACTGTTAGGAATGTCTCTTTACCAAAGAAATCTTTATCGTAATCAACGTTACCTTGGTCATCCAAAGGAAGGTTGTTATGATCAAGTGTTGATACTCGGAACATTTCACCAGCACCTTCACAATCAGATGATGTGATTAATGGTGAAGAAGTCCAGAAGAAACCTTGTTCGTGGTAAAAACGGTGGATTGCTTGTGATAGGCAGTTACGAACACGTGCTACTGCACCAATTACGTTAGTACGTGGGCGTAGGTGTGCAACTTCACGTAAATACTCAATTGAGTGACGTGTTTTCGCCATAGGGTAAGTGTTTGCATCTTCTACCCAACCAACAACTTTAACGGCTGTTGCTGCTAGCTCGAAATCTTGACCTTTAGCAGGAGAGGCAACAATAGTACCAGTGACTTCAACAGAGCAACCTGTTGTTAATTTAAGAACTTCTTCTTGATAATTATTTAACTCATTAGAGACCACGGCCTGAATCGGGTCGAAACAAGAGCCGTCATAAATGGCAAGGAAAGAAATTCCAGCTTTGGAATCACGACGTGAACGGATCCAGCCACGGACAGTAATTTCACTGTCAACTGCTAGCTTACCGCTTAATACGTCTGTTACAGGCGCGTAAGTCATGTTTAAGTCATTCTCCGTTTAGGCACTTCACTTTGGAATTAAAGTATTACGTGCTTAAAGATATCGTTGTATAAGTAATATTACCTTTCTTACGTCAAGCATCAAGCATTGATCTCATTAGATTGACAAATTGATGTGGGAAAGCGGTAATTTATACACAGGGTTGGTTAAGAAATGATCATTTTGGCAATGATAAGCTAAGTGAGCCTTATCATTACGTTATTATTTGTTGAGGCTACACTGTGAATGAATAATAAATTGGTACTAAGCAATTGCTAAATATTTATGGGTTTGGATTGATAAACGCCAATTACGTGCGATACACGTTTCAATGCACAATTCAGTTGCTCGTGGTTTTTGGCTAATCGGTTGTAAGGCTATTGTAACGTCATTACGTAGTGTTGCAGTGGCTAATAGAGCCTCTAATTGATCAATATCTTTATTGGTACCAACAGGATGTTTGATTTCATTAGCGCGTGCTAATGCTGAGGTTAATACCGGTAACTTTGCTTTCATATTGATTTTAGGTGATACCGTTACCCAAGTTTGGTCACTGGTTAAAATCTCTGAGGTGCCACTGGTTTCTATTTGGCAATTAAAGCCAGCCGTTTCTAATGCAGCAGTCAATGGACGTAAATCATAGATGCAAGGCTCACCACCCGTGATGACGACATGTTTGGCAGTATAGCCTTGATCTATTAATAGATTCACAACGCCATTAGCATCAAGCTGTGTCCAAAGTGGTGAGTCTTCTGTTTTTACCATGATACGTTCAACACTGACTAAATCTTCAGGTTCAGCTGTCCATGTTTGTTTAGTGTCACACCATGAACAACCCACAGGGCAGACTTGTAAACGAACAAAAATAGCAGGGACGCCGGTGAATACACCTTCACCTTGAATGGTTTCGAAGACTTCATTAATTTTGTACACGTGGAACCTCGTATTCTCTTACCGCTACTTTTCGTTATCATAATCTAGGCATCACTGATGAGTAATGCTGAGTAAAAGCACGGAAGAGATTAAATTTGCTAGTTGAAATTATACTCGACGAAATGTCGATTTATCATTATGTCAGAAGCGAAAGCGGAAGTCTTTAGGGATTCATCGTGATGTCTGTCACGTCCTGAGTACAAGACACTTCACAATTAGTTCGCAAAGTAAAAAAATTAAAACTGGATGATATTTATCACTGTTTTTTCCCCTAGGAGTCTCGACATGTACGTCGCTCAGCCAGGTCATATTGATCATATAAAAAGAAATAATGCCGGGAGCGTATATAAACTTATTGATTTGTACGGACCAATTTCACGGATTGAATTATCTAAACGTAGCCAATTAGCTCCCGCTAGTATTACCAAGATCACTCGGGAACTTATTGAGGCTCATTTAATAAAAGAAACACAATATCAAGAGTCTACCAGTCGTGGTCGACCTGCTATTGGATTAGTTCCAGCAAATGAAGGTTGGCAATTTTTATCTATTCGATTAGGTCGGGGTTATTTAACTATCGCTTTACATTCGTTAAGCGGTGATATTTTGGTTGAAGAACGTCAAAATATTAAACAACGACAACAAGAGGATGTTGTTACTAAATTACTGGCTGAAATTAATATTTTTTTTGCTAATCACGTTAGTACACTTGATCGTATTTCCGCTATTGCAGTTTCATTACCGGGATTAGTTAACGCTATAGATGGTATTGTTTTACAAATGCCGCATTACTGCATAAAAGATCTCCCGCTGAGCGATATTATTCATCAGGCAACGGGGCTACCTGTCTTTGTTGCTAATGATACTCGCTCATGGGCATTAGCTGAAAAACTGTTTGGTAATTCACGTGGTATATCTAATTCTATTTTAGTGTCAGTACACCATGGTGTTGGGGCGGGGATTATCTTAGATGATACGGTGCTTCAAGGCCGTACTGGCAATATTGGTGAGCTGGGTCATATTCAGATTAAGCCTTATGGTAAACGTTGTTTTTGCGGCAATCATGGTTGTTTAGAAACAGTAGCAAGTTTGTCTGCAGTATTGGATCAAACCTTAACTCGGTTGCAAGAAGGGCATATATCAACATTAGTCGCATCGGGTTTAACCATTGAAGCGATTTGTGATGCCGCCGTTGCTGGCGATGCATTAGCCCGACAAATTATTATTGATCTTGGGCACCACTTAGGACAAGCAATAGCGATTATGGTGAATTTGTTTAATCCGCAACGTATTTTAATTGGTGGGGAATTGAATCGCGCTAAATCTGTTTTGTACCCTGCGATCATGGAATGCATTATTGCCCAAACATTACCGATTTATAATCGTGATCTTGAACTTCAAGAAAGTTGTTTTTACACTCAAGCAACCATGCCAGGGGCGGCTTTGGTAAAACAAGCACTGTATGATGGTCATTTATTAATGAAATTAGTTGATGGCTAAAATTGCTCTTTAATTTCCATGTAGCTTTCTCGAACATGTTCAATAAGCGCTTGAATACGTTTTGCAGGTTTACGTGTATAAGGATAAACCGCATAAATACCAACGACTTTCCCTGCATGGGCGGCTAACACTTCTACCAGTTGGCCTTGTTGTAATTCGTCGTAAACTAAACATGTCGGTAAATAAGCAATCCCATTACCGGCTAATGCGACTTTCTTTAATGCTGCGGCATTATCTGATGAGAAGTTACCGCTGACTTTATGGGTATAAATTTTACTTTGACGAATAAATTGCCAATCAAAAGGACCTGAGCTTTGTGGGCTATAGCCTAAGCAATTATGACTATTAAGGGCTTTAGGGGTTTCTGGTACACCATGCTGTTCAAAGTAAGCGGGTGATGAACAGATCACCCAACGAGAATTAAAAATATGACGCGCAATCAAGCTTGAATCTTCAAGATAACCAGTACGGATCACCAGATCATAATTCTCAGCCACTAGATCAACAAAATGATTGTTAAGTGACATATCAACCGTTAACCCTGGGTGCTTTTGACAAAAAGTTGAGACCGCATTCGCCAATACAAGCTCTCCTGAAATGGTTGGCACAGACATGCGAATCTTACCTGCAAGCGCTTCGCTATAACCCGTTACTGAATCAAAAGCAGTTTGTGCAATATTGTTGATACTTTTCGCGCGGTGATAAAGAACTTCACCTGGCTCTGTGAGAGTAAGTTTACGCGTCGTACGATAGATAAGTTGAAGCCCTAAACTGGTTTCGAGCTTGCTGATGCGTTTACTGACAACAGATTTTGTTATGCTATTTAGTTCAGCGACTTTGCTGAAAGATCCATGCTCAATAACTTGAGTAAAAAGAACAAGATCATCGATGGCTGGCATGTAAATATTCCAAGAGTTGGTGTATTGCGGAATTATACGCGAAAAAAAACGCAGTCCGATAACTGCGTTTTTTCATATTCCCGTTTGAGTGCTTAACCACTAGCATCCTGCTAGTTTGCTTATCACTATTGGTGATAGGTAAAACTACATATCATCAATAATGATGTAGGTGGCAAAGACGGGCCCATGCACACCAACAACCTTGATCAGCTCGATATCTGCTGTCGAACTAGGACCTGAAATAAAGTTTACACATGATGGAATACGTTCACCATTCTGTGCTTTTTGATGTAATAACGCTGTCGCTTGAGTTAAACGAGGGACGATATTACTTTTAGGTACAATAAAAACAGACGCTTCAGGGAGCAAACTGACAGCTCGACCTTGTGCTGCTTGGCTGTAAAGTACCATTGTGCCTGATTCAGCTAATGCCTGTTCGGCAAATACTACGCCGACTTTAGCCCGTTCCGCAACCGCAATATTTGCCTCGTAACCAGCGCTATGATCCCAAATATAGACACCATGCTGTTTTTCAGCTAAATCTTTCGGGTTTACAATATCTAACAGACGATTATCTGCCGTAAAGATGGTTTCACCGATAGGATTTAGACCTTCACCATCATCAGTGCAATAATGGAAACATACATTACGTAGTGTTTCAGTGAGCTTATCTTTCGTTGTAACAATCGCTTGAGAGGCTAATGCTGTTTTTGTGTAGTCTACTAAAATGGTTTTTAATTCATCTTGGCTTTTATCAGCAAAGACGTCTTTGTGGCAGTTATATTTTAAGTTTGGGCGTGCTACAGGTGTCGTAATGCGATCTCGACCCAGTTGTTTTGCGATATTATCAAGGAAACTATCGCGGTTAAAAATGCGTTGCTCTGACATGCGGAAGCCCCTTATTTGTCATCTCTGTTTTTGAACCAGCTACGGAATGATTGACCTGTTGGTGCTGGTAAATCACGAGTTTGTGTCCATGCATTAAGTAAACCCACTTTAAAGGGTAGCTTGCCATCTTTAATCAGTTTTCCTGCCATGATAGCGCCCATTTTAACTGTCTTATCCCAGATGAATGGGTGAGAGTTAACAAAGTTAAAACCTGTGATTGCTGCGCGTTCTGCAGGTGCCGTGATTTTTTCTTCACCCATAATTTGGCGGTGTTTTAGCAATAAATCAGACAGTGGGATTTTCACTGGGCAAACGTCATGGCAAGCGCGACATAAGCTACAAGCGTTAGGTAAGTCTTTGAAGTCCTTGTAACCACCAAGTAGTGGTGATAGCACTGCACCTATTGGACCTGAATAGATTGAACCGTAAGATTGACCACCAATATGACGGTATGCAGGACAGGTATTAACGCAAGCTGCACAGCGAATACAACGTAGAATAGGGCGGAACTCTGAGCCTAGAATTTTTGAACGACCGTTATCAACAATAACAAGGTGGAACTCTTCTGGACCATCACAATTATCATCTTCACGTGGACCTGTTAGCGCGGTGACATAACCGGTTAACGGTAGACCAACAGCACTGCGACATAATAGGCTCGCAACAATATCAAACTCTTCAAAAGTAGGAACAATACGTTCCATACCCATGACGGCGATATGTGTTTTTGGCAAGCTGGTGGCAAGACGCGCGTTACCTTCGTTAGTCACTAGCGTTACTGTGCCTGATTCTGCAATCGCAAAGTTACAACCTGTAATACCGATTTCTGCTTCGAGGAAATCATGACGAATATGCTCACGGACAAAACGGGTCATGGCTTCAGGATCAGATGAACCTTCATAACCGAGCTTTTCTTTGAACACTTCGCGGATTTGGGTACGATTTTTGTGTAGTGCCGGCACAACAATGTGCGATGGTGCATCACAATCATCGACTTGTAGAATATATTCACCTAAATCGGTTTCGATGATCTCGCAATTATTACGTAGAATCATCTGGTTCATGCCGATTTCTTCGGTCACCATTGATTTAGATTTTACGATTTTTTTAGCGTTCTTTTTCTTAACAATGGTTTCGATGTAATTAGTTGCATCTTCTGCTGTTGAGGCGAAGAAAACATGACCACCATTTTTTTCTACATTTTCACTAAGTTGTAATAAGTAGTAATCAAGATTTTCAAGCACATGGTTACGAATATCCATGCCCATTTCACGCCACTCTTCCCAGTTACCGAGTTTTTCAGCAGCAACAGCGCGGCTTTTAAACATTCTTTCTTGTGCGTTGGCAACGGCGGCACGCATTGATTCGTCTTTCATTTTGAGATGAATACGATCTTTAAATTTAACGTTGCTGGTTTTCATTGACATAATAATGACCTCTTAGCGACTCATCAGCACATCAACAATGTGCATCACTTTAATAGGTTGGCCTTCACGGCTAATACGACCACCAATATTTAATAAACAACTAATATCGGCACCAATTAAGAAATCTGGTTTTACAGCGCTAATGTGTTGTACTTTTTCTGTTACCATTTCGCCTGAAATTTCAGACATTTTGACGGAAAAAGTACCACCAAAACCACAACAGGTTTCTTGGTTATCAATCGGTAATAGTTCAAGACCTTCAACGTTATTTAGTAAGATAAGTGGCTCTTCACGCACACCTAATTTACGGATAAGGCTGCACGACGGATGGTAAACCCCTTTACCTTTAAGACGAGCGCCAACGTTTTCTACACCTAATTGGCGAACGACAAATTGAGTTAACTCAAATAAGCGGTCAGCGACTTTTTGCGCGCGTGCCGCCCATTCAGGCTCATCTTCTAAATAATGCGGATATTTTTTGACTGATGCTGCGCATGAACCTGCTGGTGTCACAATAGGGTAATCGTTAATCTCAAAGGCCTCGATCATGCTTTTCATCGCAGGTTTACTTTTTTCGATGTAACCACTATTTAAAGCAGGTTGACCACAACAACCTTGGCGTTCAGGAAAAATCACTTCACATTTTAGCTGCTCAAGCAGTTGTACCGTTTTTTTAGCAACGTCTGCTTTTACGGTATCGCCAAGACAAGTGACAAAAAAGTTTACCTTCATTTTATTGCTCCAGTGGCGTAAAGGCGCCTGATATATTCATATTATGCTGTTGGTTTGCACGTTAATTTATAATGTGCAAACCGATATTTTGTTAAACGATTAAAGAAAAGTACTCACGATAGCGACAATTACGCCATATAAAGCCATTGGAATAACCGTACGTTTAATGATGTAGCCTTCTTTATTAGCAATACCAAGTATCGCTGATACTGCGATAATATTATTAATACACACCATATTACCCATCGCACCGCCAACAGATTGCAAGGCTAGAATGATGGTTTCAGGTAAACCTACGGTATGGGCAATACTTTGTTGAATTGCACCAAAAGTGAGGTTAGATACGGTTGCTGAGCCTGAGAAAAAGGCACCAAGCGCACCAAGATAAGCGGCACAGTATTGCCAATTTTTACCCAATAAATGTGCAAACGCGTTACCTGTGGTCATGATTGGAGAGTGATCGCCGCCAATCATCATAAATTTCACCATAATTAACGCACCAACAAGGGCGATAAAGGGGGTTTTTATGCGTGATGCTGTATCGCTAAATACCGCTGTTACTTGGTGTCGGCTCATTTTTAAAAAAGGTATCGACACAAAAACAACCAAGAAAAATGGAATTAATGCAGGGACATACAGTGTTTTGTATGCCCACGCTGTATCGGTACCTAAAATTTGATTAATGTGAATAATTAACGCTTGGCTAATATGCAAGTTGGCAAAACCTAAGTGGATATCCCACATTGGTGTTGCATCATTTAGCATGCCTTTTAGCCCTAATTGTTTAATACGAGTCACAATTAAAATAACAATCAATAATAGCGTCGGTGCCATCGCTTTAAATACTTGCCAGAATGTTAAAGGACTGGCAGTGTTTTCGGTTGTCGTTGTTTCTTTTTTTTCTAAGCCAATGTTATAGCGAGCAAAAATTATTGATAACGTTAGGCCAATCGCACCACCAATAAGGGCAGGGAACTCATAGTTCCATTGTGCTAACCACACATAAGGTAGCGTGCATGACCAAATACTTAGCTGAATAAAAATGATGTTACGACGAATTTGTTGCCAGCTAACAATAAATTTTAACGCAATAACAGGAATGATAATCGCCGCAACAGTATGCATGATGGCGGATAAGCTACCTACATGAAGTAGTTCTGCATCAGATAAGCCTAAGTTACCAAATCCAAACCATGTTGGCGTACCAACGGCACCAAAAGAAACCGGTACGGAGTTCATGACTAACGCTAACATGGCGACCCGTAATGGATTAAAACCTAATCCAACCAGTATTGGAGCCGCGATCGCTGCAGGCGTACCAAATCCTGATGCTCCTTCAATCATAAAAGCAAATGCCCAGCCAATGATCATTAACTGACCAATCTGGTTTTTACTGATACCTTCTAACCATTGTTTAATGACATCTTCACAGCCTGAAACTGAGAGGGTGCGATTTAATAAGATCGCACCAGCAATAATAGAAATAGGTGTAAGTGCTGATAAAGAGCCAGAGATAATATTTGCTGCTAATAAACGGCCATTAGTACCAAAATAAATTAATTGCAAAATACCAATAATTAATGCAGTTAAAGGTAAAGCAATGTGTGATGGTAATGATTTCTTTTTTGTCATCATCCAAATTAATAATAAAATTGGAATGACCGATATAGCTAGATTAAGCATATTTTTCCCCTACCTGAGTCGTCTTATTCCGTGTTTAAATCGACGAGTATTGTTTTTATTTATTATTACTATGTGAATAGTATTTTTTTTACTGATTATCTCAGTGGGGAGATTATTGTAGGCAGGAAAAAGAAACTTTCTATCTATTTTTTTTTTGCATTTATCATACTTATTGATTAAATGTGATGTGAATATAAATTCAATAAGCATCGTTTTTTTTGTTATATTATAATAATCAATAGGTTGTGATTTGTTTTTAAATGCGGGTATAAGATGATTGTAGCATTATTGGAAACAATATATTTGCATACATAAGCTAATATTTTAGGTGTTTATTTTAAATGATATATCTTTTATTAATCGCCAATAGTAATGGTTATCAATACAGTGATTATTTAAGCGTGAATAATGGAATTAATACGACTAATAATGCATTTAATGTGGTTAATTGAAATATAATAAACATTATTTGGTAAGCATGAAATATATGAAATGAAGTAAATAATAACATATTAATACTATTTTATGGTTGAATGTCATTTTCTATTAAAAATAACAAATAATCACTCATAAGTTGAGAGTGATTTATTCATGCTGTCACGATGTAATTGTAGAAAAATGAACCTTATTTCAGGCTGGAATTATTATTGATTACGGTATGAAGAAAAGACAATGCGGCGGTGCAATCATTGCGGCTCATAAACCATTGCTTTTGATTGACCTCTAAAGGCAATATTTCAAGCCAACGTTGGCATACCCATGTAATGTCATCAAATTTTGGTTCTGGGTAATAACGAGCATGATCGGGATGTTGTTGGAACAGCTGTTTTAAATTATCTGAAATATCTTGATCGATAAAGTTAATATCTTTGCTATGCCAGTTGGGAACTGGAGAGGTATCACCAATGTAAAGGGCATCATTATCTTGCCAATGGTTATTAATTAAGAACATTTCAACGCCTTGAATAGTAATACTCATAAAGCCATCGGGTAGGGGATCAAAATCAGTGATAATGGCGCGAGTGCCAAAATGGCAAAGATTATTATCAATTTTCATGCATAGCCCAAAGCCATGATGATTGGTGGTAGCGAGTTTGACTAATCGTATATAACGTTGTTCATAGATCCGTAATTTGCAAATACCATTGGGTAGTAAGTAAATATCAAGTGGGAAAAGTGGTAATTGCATAATGATAACCCTAGCTAATGGATTTTGATCATAAGTAAATAGTCGCTCGATGTATGATTATCATTATTGTTATGTTGGTCGGGCACCTTTAATCAGTATAAGCAGACTAAAATAGAACAATGTCTGCTTTATGATACTAAGGTAAAATAAAAGGCTGCTTAGTCGGACAGCATTATGTGTTTAAGATTTGATATATTGCTTGAGTTAAACATGATAGCTGAGCAGACGTAATAATATAGGGTGGCATAATATAAATTAATCGACCAAAAGGACGGATCCATACACCAGCATTAACAAAAGCTTGTTGTATTTCAGCCATATTTACCGCTTGATGCAATTCAATTACCCCTATAGCACCTAACCAGCGTACTTGCTTGACTTGATCGAGTGCTGCAATGGGAGGTAACTCATTCGCTA
This sequence comes from uncultured Photobacterium sp., assembly GCA_947039005.1. Taxonomy (GTDB): domain Bacteria; phylum Pseudomonadota; class Gammaproteobacteria; order Enterobacterales; family Vibrionaceae; genus Photobacterium. The sequence goes on along the minus strand of CAMQXY010000003.1, from coordinate 12,037 downwards.
ACTGTTCTTCAATTGATGCAACTTGTTGTTGCCATTGATTTTGTTCTAATATAGCGAGATTAGCATTAGCAACGGCACAGGCGAGGGGATTTCCCATAAATGTAGGGCCATGCATAAAGCATCCAGCTTCACCACTGCATACGGTATTGGCAATATGTTTATGAGTGATGACTGCGGATAATGTCATATAACCGCCTGTTAGTGCCTTACCAATACACATAATATCGGGGCTAATATTGGCATGCTCGCACGCAAATAATTTTCCAGTACGTCCAAATCCAGTCGCTATTTCATCTGCAATTAATAACACCCCATAATGATCACATAATTCGCGTACTCGGCGTAAATAGGTTGGATGATATAAACGCATTCCTCCCGCACCTTGAACAATAGGCTCTAAAATAACTGCTGCAACGTGCTGGTGGTGTTGGGCTAATTTGTTTGAAAAATCAGTAATATCATTTTCATTCCATTCATCCCAGAAATTACATTGGGGTGAATCGGCAAAAATATGTTCAGGTAAAAAACCTTTATAAATACTGTGCATGGAGTTATCGGGATCGGTAACGGACATCGCGGCAAAGGTATCACCATGATAGCCATGACTTAGCGTTAAAAACTTAGCTCTAGGTTCACCTTTTGCGTGCCAGTATTGCAATGCCATTTTTAAGGCAACTTCAACGGCAACGGATCCTGAATCAGCAAGAAAAACCGTATCTAACCCTTGAGGTGTTATTGCCACTAATTTTTTACAGAGCTCGACCGCTGGTTGATGGGTGATACCTCCGAACATTACATGTGACATTTTATCTAATTGTACTTTTGCAGCTGCCGTTAGCTGTGGATGGTTATAACCGTGAATTGCTGACCACCATGAAGACATACCATCAATTAATTGGGTGCCGTCTTCAAGCGTTAGATATACGCCAGTTGCCTTAGTGACTGGATAGCAAGGTAATGGCGCTATGGTTGATGTGTAAGGATGCCAAATATGACGTTGGTCAAAATCAATATCAATAGAGGTTTCTTTTTGCACAGTTGTAAACCTATTATGTAATTCAAGGTTGACAGTTTACGTGCTCTTAGTAGACTAGCCAACAACTAAAAGACGGGGAAATGTCTGATTGGTTGTTTTGCATACAATTGGCTGTGAGTGTAATTGTGGCTCTATATCGTTATTACACACGATTGCAATGTATTGATTATTGGATAATAAATAATAAAAAGAGGGTAGCTTTGTGGATATTCGTTGTAATTGGACTGTTGAGGAAGTACAGGCTTTATTTAACAAACCGTTTATGGATTTAGTGTTTGAAGCCCAGCAAATCCATCGTCAATTTCATCACCCCAATCAAGTGCAAGTCAGCACCTTATTATCGATTAAAACAGGTGCTTGTCCTGAAGATTGTAAGTATTGCCCTCAAAGTGCGCATTATCGTACAGATATAGAGAAAGAACGTTTACTTGAGGTTGAGCGTGTATTGGATGCTGCGATAAAAGCAAAGCAATCTGGTGCGACTCGATTTTGTATGGGGGCGGCATGGAAGAACCCTAAAGACAGAGACATGCCTTACTTGCTTGAGATGGTGCAAGGCGTTAAGCAACTAGGGTTAGAAACATGCATGACACTAGGCATGATCACCACCGATCAGGCAAATACCTTAGCGACTGCCGGATTAGATTATTATAACCATAACCTCGATACCTCTCCTGAATATTACGGCAATATTATTACCACGCGGACTTATCAAGACCGATTAGATACGTTAGCGCATGTGCGTGATGCGGGAATGAAAATTTGTTCTGGCGGAATTATTGGTATGGGTGAAAGTGCCCGAGATCGCGCAGGGTTATTGGTTGAATTAGCTAATCTGCCAGTTCATCCTGAAAGTGTACCCATTAATATGTTAGTAAAAGTCAAAGGAACACCTCTTGAAAATGCAGAGGATGTCGATCCATTTGATTTTATTCGTATTATAGCGGTGGCACGAATCATTATGCCGCAATCAGCGGTAAGGCTGTCTGCGGGTCGTGAAGATATGAATGAGCAAATGCAAGCGCTGTGCTTTATGGCGGGAGCTAATTCAGTGTTCTATGGTTGTAAACTCTTAACGACACCTAACCCCGGCGAAGATAAAGACATGCAACTTTTTGCCAAACTGGGTATTAATAGCCAACATCAAGCAGCAAAGCCTGATGATATTCAAGCGCAAGAGTTATTAGATAAAGTCGTAGAACGGGTTGCTACACGCCCAACAAAAGATGACATATTTTATGATGCCTCTCTTTAATCAACGTCATCAACAAGCACTGTTAGATCGTCAGCAACAAGGTCTTTATCGGCAGTTACAGTGTTTTGACGTAAATTCCAAAGTGTTAAATTTTGCCAGTAATGATTATCTTGGGTTAGCACAAGAACCTGACATTATCATCGCTTGGCAGCAAGGCTTGATGAAATATGGCGCAGGCAGTACTGCTTCGCCATTAGTCACAGGTTTTCAACCGCCACATGCTGATTTAGAACAACAATTAACGGAATGGCTGGGTTATCAACGAGCATTGTTATTTAACAGTGGTTTCAGTGCTAATCAAGCCGTGTTATTTACGTTATTACAAGCACAAGATCATTTGTATCAAGACAAGCTTAATCATGCTTCTTTAATTGAGGCGGGGATGTTATCGCCCGCTAAAATGAAACGTTTTGCTCATAACGATATGGCAGCGTTACACCAACAGCTTTCAAAGATAAAAATGAGAGTAGATACCGCATCTTTAGTGGTAACGGAAGGTGTCTTTAGTATGGATGGTGATTGTTCTCCGTTAGCATCATTACGACAAATAACAGATTTGCATCAAAGTTGGTTGATGGTTGATGATGCGCATGGTTGCGGTGTATTAGGCGATACAGGGCAAGGGAGTTGTCATCTAGCAGGTATAAAAGCCGATATATTAGTGATAACTTTTGGTAAAGCCTTTGGTATACAGGGCGCAGCAGTATTGTGTAGTCAAGATACTGCCGAATATTTAATACAATTTGCCCGTCATTATATTTATTCTACCGCGATGCCACCAGCCCAAGCGGTCGCATTAAGTCGTGCTTGCTCATTGATTCAAACGCAATCTTGGCGACGAGAAAAATTACAGGCTCTGTCTGGAGATTTAGATCATCACCTTGATAGCAATATTGATCTTATGCCGACGATCACCCCAATTAAACCGATTATTATTGGCGATAGTAGCCAAACTATGGTGATCGCAGATCAATTGCAGCTACGGGGAATTAAAGTCGGTGCAATTCGTCCACCGACAGTACCTCGCCACAGTGCGCGCTTACGAATTACACTTACGGCAAATCATAATGAAACCGATATTCATCAGTTAGCCATTGCTATTAATGAGGTTGTTAATGAGGTCGTCGATGCTGGATAGATTAAATAAACCTGCATTCTCAATTGATCAGTTAAACAAACAAGCCATTGCGAATGCGTTTGGACGAGCAGCACAGCATTATGATAAATCAGCTGAATTTCAACGACAGGTTGGGCGGCAATTGTTATCTTTAATGCCGATATATTCGACTATACCAATGCCAAAAGTGATTGATATAGGTTGTGGAACGGGATACTTCAGTGCAATGTTGCATCAACAGGGCTTTGACGTTACTGCTGCGGATCTCTCTGTGAAAATGTTATTACAAGCTCAACAACGCTGTGGATCTGATTGTCAGTATTTACAAACGGATGCTGAAAATATCGTGGTGACTGATAATAGTTATGATGTTGCGTTCAGTAATCTGGCTTTACAGTGGTGTGATGATTTAAGCGTGCCATTACGAGAATTGCGACGGGTAGTTAGACCTAATGGGACTATTTTATTTACCACATTGGTTGAGGGTTCATTAAATGAGCTTAAACAAGTCTGGTCACACATTGATACTAAGCAGCATGTTAATACGTTTAAGTCACAAGATGTTATTACTACCGAGATTGCACAATCTGGTTTAATGATTGAAACGTTAGCGTGTAAGCTGATTACTGTTTATTACCCTACCGCTATGAAACTAATGAAAGATCTAAAAGGTATTGGTGCGACGCATCTGCAACAGCAGCGGCAATCAGGGTTGCTTGGACGACAGACATTCATTGAATTAGAGCGTGCCTACGATGAGTTTCGATTAGATAATGGATTATTACCAGCAACTTACCAAGTATGTTTTGGAGTATTAAAAAATGCATAATGCCTATTTTGTTGCGGGTACTGATACTGATGTCGGGAAAACTGTTTGTAGTTGTGCGATTTTAGATGCTATGCGACAAGCTGGTATTGCGGTAGTAGGCTATAAACCAATTGCATCAGGTAGTGATAATACCCCGCAAGGATTACGTAATAGTGATGCTTTATTACTGCAACAAGCATCATCTGTTAGTGTGACATATGATGAAGTTAATCCCTATGCTTTTTATCGTCCCGTTTCTCCACATATTGCAGCAATTGAAGAACATAAAACGATTGAATTTAGCGTGTTATCACAAGGATTAGCCGAACTTAAAGCCAAATCTAAGTGTGTACTTATTGAAGGTGCTGGTGGCTGGCGCGTTCCTGTCAATAATAGCGATTACCTTTCATCATGGGTAAAACAAGAACAACTACCGGTTATTTTAGTGGTGGGGGTTAAACTTGGGTGTTTAAATCACGCATTATTAACGGCAGAGGCAATTCAAGCTGATGGGTTAACGATTGTGGGCTGGATCGCCAACCAAGTTCATCCTGATACGGATAATTATACCGTAATGATAACGTGGTTAGAGCAACAATTACCGGGTAAAAAAATAGCTGAAATCCCTTATTGTCCAACGAATAAACGTGACTTTTTAGCTGACTATATTGATTTAACGGTATTAAACTAAAAGTAGGGTAGTAAGGACAATAAAAGGCACGCAATGTGCCTTTTATTTGAATAAATATGTGCGAACTAATTAGTTGAATTAAGCCCAATTAGTACTTCTTGTGTTTCTGTTAGCGGTGCTGGATTACCCGCTAGATCAAGGCCAAGCTCTTTGTACGCTTCATCAATTGACATACCAAGATGGCAGCGCAAAATATCTATAGCAACTTGATAGCTTTCATTATTAGTCATGAACCCTCCCTGTGTACTCATGTCTTTGTGTGCATTGTTTCATAACAATGCGTAAACAATAATAGAGTTATGTGATGAAAGCAATAAGACTAAAGTATAATTGGCATTTATTTTGATAATAAGATGCTATTTATAAGTTTAAGTGTGTCATTTATGTTTATTTATTGTTATTTGAGTCGTTATTTTTTGTAGGTGTGAGCTGAAAGATCGACAGATATGAGCTTGATCAGAATTAGTAACAATTTAACTCTTTAATTTACCGTCATATTATTTGAATATAGTCAGTAATAATCGCCTGAGTGTACCCATAAGGCGTTAGAATATAGTCTATAAAAGCATAAATCAGATTGGTAATGTCTTTTTAATTGGAGAACATAATAAATATGAAACGTATTGCGTTGTTTTTAGCAACGAACCTTGCCGTAATGTTAGTGTTTAGTATTGTACTTAACATTGTTTATGCGGTAACAGGAATGAAACCAGGCAGCCTTTCTGGATTATTAGTGATGGCGGCTTTGTTTGGTTTCGGTGGATCATTAGTGTCTTTAATGATGTCAAAGTCGATGGCTTTACGCTCAGTGGGTGGTGTTGTGATTGAACATCCACGTAATGAAACCGAACATTGGCTAATCAATACTATTGCTCGTCAAGCAGAGCAAGCTGGTATAGGCATGCCAACGGTTGCTATTTATGATGCGCCTGATATTAACGCGTTTGCGACAGGTGCTAAGCGTAATGATTCATTGGTGGCAGTATCAACGGGGTTATTACATAGCATGACGCGTGATGAGGCTGAGGCGGTATTAGCTCACGAAATTAGTCATGTTGCTAACGGTGATATGGTAACAATGACGTTAATGCAAGGCGTGGTAAATACATTCGTGATCTTTGTTTCTCGTCTTGTTGCTGGCGCTATTAGCGGCGTGAATAATAACAGTGAAGAAGGGGAAAGTGGCGGCAGCTACATGACTTACTTTATTGTTTCTTCAATCATGGAAGTTTTGTTTGGTTTCTTAGCGAGTATTCTAACGATGTGGTACAGCCGTCATCGTGAGTTTTATGCTGATGCAGGATCGGCAAAGTTAGTTGGTCGTGAAAAAATGATTGCAGCACTTGAGCGTTTAAAAGTGAGCCAAGAGCCGCACTTAGAAGGTTCAATGATGGCCTTTGGTATCAATGGTAAGAAATCATTATCTGAATTATTTATGACTCACCCACCATTAGACAAGCGTATTGACGCATTACGCAGTGGTCAGTACATAAAGTAATTATTTAGAATATTATATCGAACTAACAACAAGCCCTCTGAATGATTATCAGGGGGCTTTTTTGTTTGGCTTATTTACCTAAGAGTGCTTTTTCTTGGTTTTCTACATACCAGAAACCAAGTAGTGAAACACCCCAAAATTGGAATAAGTATTGAACATCTGATGTATCTGCTAGCGTTTGGCTAAAGCACATTGCTGATGTTACAAATAAAGAGGCAAGAATACCTGCTTTTAACCATAGTTTTGGTTTACCTGGTATAAACTCCATTTTTAAGAATGAAATTACCAATAAGATAAAAGGTAATACTTGTAGCAGCATTAAGAAAGGGAATAGGTAGTCAAAAAATGGGACTAACAGAAAATCAGTAACGGGTTTTTTAGCCCAGTTGCCAGCAATGTATTCTTTCCAACCAGCCCAACTGTCACCCGCATAGGTGCCAAAGAAAACGCCATAAAATTTATCGACGACACCGTTAGAAAACCAAAAAGGAGCAAAGAGTAAATAAAAGGGTAAAAATTTTACAGTATTAATTATATTATTTAATTTCATTATATTACTATCGATATGAGTTGTAGTTGTTGTATTTATTATATGTATACCGTTGTAACTAACAAAAACAGAGTCGTTAATGAGTACTGTGAAATATTAGTGGTATAAAAATACGTTCGATAAATAAGCCAAAGAGAGTATTTTTCTATGGTGTTATTTTTGAAGATTATAATGGCAATAATAGCGGTTAAAAGTCATAAAAATGGAATTTTATATCCACAAAGGCAATGTTGGTTGTTGTTTTTTGTTATTAATGTGACGTTGATAAGTGATATTTTTTTATCGCGTATTGATTGGTTAATGTCTTGTTTTTTTTATGTGTCACGAGTAACTAGATTATTTTCATATAAAGACTAATATTTATTAATTTATAATTGATGTAATAATAACGTTTACATTATAAATTATGATTGATAATTAAGATATGATTCATGGCGTGGATAAATACGGCCTGATTTAATCTGAAAAGTAGGAAGCTTGATATAAGAGTTGTTAGTGTTAATGCTAGAGTTTTTTTATGTTTTTATATTTCAATTTCTTTTAACTCATTGTTATATTTGTTTTTTTATTGCCTTCTAAATGTGGTTTTTATTTTATTTTAATTTAATATTTTAATTTAATGGCTGTTTTTTAACTAATATCATATTCTTAAACCTGATTTGTAAAGTATCTTATCAGCGTTATTGATATATCATGTCAAAGCTTATTTACTTATTTCACCACGATAGATAATTAACCATACTGTTGTGATGAGACATTATATTTATAGAGTGAAGATTTTATAATGTGTAGCTTTCAATTTTAATGATAGAAAGTTATTACGGATTGCTATTTTGATATCTAAATGTTGATCCCTTATAGGTATGAGTATTGCCATAAAAAAGATAGAATGAGAGTCTAGTAATCGCCTCATTTTTTTATGTAATTTATAACGCGTACAGATTACCTAGCATAAGCGTAATGGGGGGTATCTATTTAGTAATCTAGCTGAATCCCCAGATTTATTCGAAATTTAAATCATATTAAATTTATATAATAGATATGATAAGAATAAATTTTAGGTATTAATCATCGTAATCAATAATTTATTTTAGTTATTGTAGTCATACTACTATTGTTGAATAATTTTCCACATAGAAGTGCATTACGGTAGTTTATTTTAACAACATATGTGAATTTATAATGGATTTAACAAAGAAAATTCTAATAGCGGCATTAATCTCATCGACTTTAGCTGGGTGTACTGTTCCTGGTTCAAACTTAACACTTGATGGTAAGCACGTTATTGCGGTTGCTGATGGCGATAACACTAATTTATCTGATCGCGTGAATGTTTATCCGCTTACAGTTAATACTGTGAATCAGTATCGTATCCCAAAGGTGAAAGCTGAGCAAAATCCACGTTTGGAAGCTGAGTTATCAAATTATGAATATCATATTGGCCCTGGTGATATTTTAAACGTTACAATTTGGGATCATCCTGAATTAACCATTCCTGCTGGTGCATACCGTAGTGCAAGTGAAGCGGGTAACTGGGTACATGCAGACGGTACTATTTTTTATCCATACATAGGTAAAGTTTATGTAGAAGGTAAAACCGTTTCTCAAGTCCGTAAAATTATCGCTAACCGTTTATCTGCTTATATTGAAAAACCTCAAGTAGATGTTAACGTAGCCTCTTTCCGATCTCAAAAAGCATATGTTACTGGTGAAGTTAAAACACCAGGCCAACAACCTATTAGCAATGTGCCCCTTACATTACTTGATGCGATCGATAAATCAGGCGGCTTAGCGCCTGATGCTGATTGGCGTAATGTTACATTAACGCGTAATGGTAAAGACCAAAAGATTTCATTATATGCCTTAATGCAACGTGGTGATTTACTGCAAAACCGTTTATTGGAAAATGGCGATATCATTCATGTACCACGTAACGATGATCAAAAAGTATTCGTTATGGGTGAAGTTAATGAGCCTAAACTACTTAAGATTGACCGCGCAGGTATGAGCTTAACTGAAGCACTAAGCAGCGTTGGTGGTATTAATGAGCTTGAAGCTGATGCAACTGGTATCTTCGTTATTCGTTCAACGCGTGATGACGTTAAGAAAAATCCAAAAGATAAGACTGTTGCTAACGTTTACCAATTAAACATCAAAGATGCGACAGCATTGGTTATTGGTACTGAATTTGAACTACAGCCATATGATATTGTATATGTGACTGCAGCACCTATTTCACGTTGGAACCGTGTTATTCGTCAGATTGTTCCTTCTATTAATGGATTTAATAATTTATCTGAAGGTGTTAGCTACTATACGAACCTTAAATAATTAGGTTTAAAGTGAAGTGGTATAATTAGTAACGTTCAGAAGGGGGGTGCTTAAATAGCATCCCTTTTTTTATCTCTGTATTTTGTTATGTGTACCGAGAATCAATTGATACAAGAAATTACAACGGGGGGAGGCGTCCATTTGAAGCTCGGTTGTTTTAGCTCCGAGTGGTTCACAGAGACTTTTTGGCTAAAATGAGCCATTAGTGCTAATTTTTTAAAAAGGTGATGTTTTTTCGTATTTTGTTGATTGTAAATCTAAACTGACAATGAAAAAATTAAAGCAGTTATGTTTATAAACTATTTATATAAAATCAAATTGTTAGCGAAAGGTTGTAGCTTATGTTTAAAGTGCTGTTAGGGATTGTAATGTTTTGTGTTGTGCTATCAGCATCTGCTGTTGATGCTGCTGATAAGGATAATACGAAACCTTACTCCGAACAGAGTATCTATGAAAAGCCGATGATTGAACGTTATGTACTTGATGAATTAAAATCATTACGGATGGATCAGCAAGATCTAGAACGCCGACTTACGCGTGATATTACCGATAGAGAGTTAGCTGTTGCTGATAAATCAATGAATTATGCTAATGTTACTGTAACGTATTTTTTCTATATTATTGCGGCTGTAGCATCATTGATTGCGTTAATTGGTTGGCAATCAATGCGTGAAATAAAAGAAAACACCAAGCGGATGGCAGAATTACAATTAAAAGGGATTGCTGATAATTACGAACAAAAATTTAAAGCCTTAGAGCGCGATTTAAAGCGAAAAACCCGTATTATTAGTGAAAATAATCGAGAAATAGAAAAAATTAACGAAGTACATAATTTATGGCTTCGTGCTCAAAGTTCACAAACACCTGAGCAAAAAATAGAAGTTTATGATGAAATTTTAAAAGTCCGTCCTGGTGATTTAGAAGCATTGACCTATAAAGCTGATGCAACGATGGAAATGCGTGAATTCCATTGGGCATTAAGTATCTGTAATCGAGTATTAGAGGTAGATGATACAAATGCCCATGCCCTGTATCAACGTGCCTGTGCATATTCCTGCCTTGGTGTTGAAGAACAAGCAATCTCAGATTTAGAACGGGCAATTAAAGACAGTATGTCATTGCGTGAACTTGCCGCCGATGAAGATGATTTTGAAAATTTACGCGGTAATGAACGTTTTGAATTATTACTGATTAGCACCGAAGAATCATAGTGCTGGTGGTGTCTGTAATTACAACTCAACATTGCATTTTTAATACTAGTAAAAACAAGTGAATAGGCATAATTTTATAATTAGAATAATAATTAAGGAAGACGAACATGACTAACTTTCAATTTTATACCTATGAATTGCCTTGTTTTAACTGCCATACGCAAAAAGTTAAAACCGATCTTGGTTGGTTAACACCAAGTATGAAAGCAGATGTTGTTGATCAAATTGAAATGATGCTCAAACAGCGTGGTAGTGATTACGAACCGTATTTTACAGTACAGATTGTTTGTTCAGAAGATGAAGCAAAAGATTATCTACTTTTAAATTATTATGATCATTCTGAATCAGAAATTAATCACGGCAATATTAAGTCAACCGTGATTGCAGATATTGAAGATCAAATTTCAGAGCATATGACAGCCGAAGGTGTTGTTGTGTTTAGTCATGAAATAGAGCTACAAAACTGTAATGATTGCTTTCAAGAGAATGATGAATAATTAAAGTAAGGGCAAAACAATGCTGTGGAATGCTTGTGCGGAAAAAACCAAATTAGCACTGGGTAGTGGTGATTTATTACCTTTAACCAGCGATGATATTATTTATCAGCAAGAGGGGGTTAACTATATTGTTAATTTACTCACTGATAATATGAAAATAAAACATTCTCCTGCTGTGTCAGCACAAGATCCTTTTATTGCGCCGTATACTCACTGTGATTATATAAAGGATATGGATACGGATTATGTATGCTTATTGAATCGTTTTCCAATCGTTGTTCCTCATTTGTTGATTTGTGCGAAAGACTACATTCCCCAAACATCAGTGTTAACATTAGCTGATTTTAACGCTTGGGTTAAAGGCATTACCCGTAGTGATGTACTTGGCTTTTTTAATGCAGGGCATATTGCTGGTTCAAGCCAAATGCATCGCCACATGCAACTTGTTAGAACATCTATTCCTTTAGAATCTCAGATCGTAAATGGGCAGTTACCATTTAAGCATGCTGTATTTCTGTATAAAGGATTAAATCCAAAACAGTTATATGCTGATTATTTAGTTGCAATGGAATCATTACAGTTAAATACCACTAAGTTAGTGAATGGTTTAAGGGAATGTTTACCTTATAATATTTTACTCACTGAACGCTGGATGCTGATTATTCCACGGGTTAAAAACCAAGTAGAAACCTTATCGGGTCACGGTGTGAACTTTAGCGGTCGTTTTTTAGTCAGTTCTGAGCAACAATTAGAATGGTTAGAAAACTATGGTTTCATGCGATTTTTAACTGATTGTGGTTTTGAAGTAAAATAACAGCATAATTGTCTGATATTTAAGCGGTTGTGCAATAAATACTTTACAACTGATAAGATTGTGATTAGTATAGCCGCCATGGAGAGATGGCTGAGCGGTTGAAAGCACTGGTCTTGAAAACCAGCATACGTTTATAGCGTATCTAGGGTTCAAATCCCTATCTCTCCGCCACATTTAAGAAAACCGCTAATTTATTAGCGGTTTTTTTTCGTCTGTATAAAAGCAGGTT
>CAMQXY010000002.1 GCA_947039005.1 uncultured Photobacterium sp. | reverse complement strand
TGACCATTGACCAAAAATTCATAATGTAGGTGAGGACCTGTGACTCGTCCTGTCCCGCCTAAAGTACCAATAGTTTGTCCCTGTTTAATGCGTTGACCATTTTTTACCATCCGTTTAGTCATGTGTAAGTACTTAGTAACGTAATTACCATTATGACGAATAAACACATAGTTACCGTTAAATTGGTTATAACCTGATTGCGTTACGACACCATCACCCGCAGCCCATATTGGAGTGCCAACCGGGGCAACATAATCGGTACCACGATGCGCTTTCACTTGTTTAGTAACAGGGTGTAGACGGCGGGGGTTAAAGTTTGAACTGACATAACGGAAGTTAATCGGTGAGCGTAAAAAGGCTTTACGCATCGCTTGACCATTTTTGTCGTAATATTTACCGTCTTGATGACGCACAGCCGTAAACGTTTGTCCCATATTGGTAAAGGTTGCCGCAAGAATATTACCGTGATCAATCGGGTTACCATCGAGATAGTGTTGTTCAAACAGAACCTCAAATTTATCACCTGCTCTAATATCAAGTGCAAAATCAATATCCCAGCCAAACAGTGCCGCTATTTCCATGATTTGATTGGCGGTTAAGCCTGCTTTGTCGGCAGCATTCCAAAAACTGGATTCAATCGTTGCTTGGGCATAATTAGGTTGGGTTTCAATCTGCTGCTTATCAATGCTGGCTATAAAGTTATCGCCATCACGATCTCGCTTTACCACTAACGTTTCAAGGTTGTTTAAGGGTTGATGTAATTCGATCAGTTTACCTGCATCATCAAAGCCAAAATTTAAGTTATCACCGGGGCGCAGCGAGACCAATTGTTTGGTTTTATTGCTGGTTGCAACCACTTGATGCAATAGCACGCTATCTAAACCAACATTATCAAATGCTACGGCTAAGCTTTCACCACTTTTGATGGTATGCGTTTTCCATGCTAGCGATGAGTATGGCGTAGGTTCGATTGTTTTCGCTGATATTGGCGGTAAAACTAACGGATAATGTTGACCTAATTGGTATGTAGGCTGCTCAGTGTTAGCGGGGGGCTCTGCATAAATGTCAGGCGCCACAATCAGAGCCATAATCGCACTGGCGATTATCCCGATCAGTATTTTATTTATTCTTGGCATACGAGGTGAGGAGCTTCCATTCATGACTGCATTAGATAAAAAATAAATAATATTTAGTGTAACGGCTTTCAATATAAGGGGCTATTGAAGTCCAAATATTCAATATTGTTTTTTTTAAATTTGTCGGGGTGACCACAAAAGGTCATATATACAGCAGGGTTAAACGTAATTAAGCATGCTGCACAGTCTATTCTTACCTACTGAGAGCTGTTTTTTTAGTATAAGTTCATTTTAGAAAGCTTATTTTTTTACTTTGATCGTTAGAGTCTCTGTCAAATTCAGTCTATCATCACAAATTAATATTCATTTTTCTGACATAGACTAGCCATGGAATCGATTCAACATATTATTACTGAACTCACGCCATTGCTGCAGCAATATGGCTATTATATTTTAGCACTCGCGATTGCGGTTGAAGGCATGGGGATCCCTGCGCCTGGACAGTCATTATTAGTCGTGGCAAGTTTATTAGCGGCATCAGGTAAAATGTCATTGCCCGCCGTACTGATGGTCGGCTGGAGTGCGAGCTTTATTGGCAATAGCATCGGTTACTTTATTGGACGCCAATTTGGACACGTGCTAACCCGAAAACAATGGATCAAACCCAAAACATTAACCAAGCTACATGGCTTTATTGATCGTTATGGCATGCTAGGGTTGCTTATCAGTCGTTTTGTTGAGGGTATTAAGCAATTTATGTGTCTGGGTTGTGGTATTGCAGCCATGCCGGCTAAATTATTCTTTGCTGGTAACTTTTTAGCAGTAACTGTGTGGTTACTGGTGTTTGGTGTGGCGCCTGCTTATTTACGCGATGAGATTGCCCCTATTTTAGCGTTTTACCATAAATACCAAACGCAATGTTGGGTGGTGGTCGCCGTTATTGTGGTAGCGATAATATGGATGTTTTACCGTCGTTTTCAGCGTAGTCGTGTCGCGATTGAAAAATAAGAGTTTGCTATTTGAATGATAAAAAAACCGCCATTGTTTAACTCACAAGAGTATTGCATGGCGGTTTTTTATTATAAGTTGCGGTTATGATGGTCTATTTTAATTTCGTAGAGCAAAAGTAGGTAAGGAAAGGTTCCAACGAATAGCTGCTAAGCGAATCGATAAAGTGGTGATAATGCCCATGATTGCAGCCATCGACGGTAATACACCCAGTGATAAACTCAGAGTATGGACTCCGCCGCCTACGATACACGCTGTTGCGTACACTTCAGTACGGAAGATCATCGGTACTTCTCGTCCTAATACATCACGAATAACTCCGCCGCCACAGCCAGTGATAACCCCCATAATGACTGCAACTAATGGTGATGCGCCATAACGTAATGATTTCTCAACCCCGATAGCAACGAACACTGCCAGTCCAATTGCATCGGCTACGGGTAGAAAATACCATGGCATTCGTCGAGGACGTTGAGTAGCAAGCATGGTGATGACACAGGTAATAAAAATCACCCATAAATAGTTAGTATCGTGAATCCAAAATACCGGTGTTGCCCCTAATGCCATATCACGAATCGTACCGCCACCAATGGCGGTAACACTTGCAAGTACCACGACACCAAAAGGATCCATTCGTAACCGTCCGGCCATGAGTACACCCGATGCGGCAAAAATTGCAGTGCCAAACATATCGAGAAAATAAATGAGCATCTCTGTACCTACAAGAATAATAAAGTTGAGTTAAAGCGGCTGAGATTGTACGAATTAATTCGCAAGGCACAACAGCAATTAATTGCTTTGTGAGGTTATTCACAGGGTTTATAACAATAGTGTGATTAGCGTTGGTCTCGTACTTGGTTAAGTAGTAAGCAGACTTGTTTAATGGCCAATAGAGTACGTGGCGTAGGTCTATTTAACCAATTAGCATTAAGTTGGTAAAGATGGTGTTGTTGAACGGCCACGAGTTGATCTTGCCATTGTGCCCACGGTTGTTGAGTGGCATTAATCGGTTGTGAACTGAATATAACTTGAGGTTGGCGTACGAGCACTTGTTCCTGATTGACTTGTGGATAGGCAACGCGACTGTGGGCAAAAATGTTTTCGCCACCACAAAAACCAAATATTTGGCTTGGCCAGCTGTTATCAGCGATGGTCATTAATGGCGTTGAACTTAATTGATAAAAATAACGTACTTTGGGTTTATTTTGGTTAGCTATTTTTAGGTGCTGTAATTGTTGTTTAAATAAAGCGGCGGCTTGTAGTGCTTGTTGTGGTGAATCTGCATATTGGCCCAATTGTTCTAATGTTTTGGGAATATCAGCTAATGTTTTCGGGTTTGAATAAATGATGTTGATACCGAGTTGCTCTAATCGCGCTAATTCACGGCTAGGGTTGCCACCTTGCCAAGCTAAAATTAAATCAGGTTTTAAGGCTAAAATACGTTCCATTTTAAGTCCGCGATAATTAGCGACCCGTTCTAACTGTAGTGCTGCGGGGGGATAGTCACTGTAGGCGCTAGCGGCAATGAGCTTATTACCTAATCCGGCGGCATAAGCCATTTCTGTCGTGTGGGGGGATAAGCTAATAATACGTTGGGTTTGTTGGGCTAACGTTGCAGCAACGCTCGGCGTAATGGTGCTGATAACTACTATGACTAAGAACAAAAATCGCACTATAAAACTCCACAGAAAAAGTATAACAATACGCTTTCAACTGCGACCCACACATAAAGTCGCTGCGTTATTAGTTGTTGTATTTGTGCGATATGCAGCGCCGAAGGGGTTATTCTGCCACCAAGGCGTGGGCGTTCCATTTTGATGTTATTGTAAATAGCAGGACCACCGAGTGATAATGCCAGTTTGTGCCCAGTGGCGACTAATAGCCAGCCAGGACCTGGTAAATGCCAGTGTTCCCCTTGCTGACGTAAACCTTGAAGTGCGGTGCGACTATTACGACCACAACTAATTAATAATGCCAACAAGCGTAGCGGCACAATATCCAGTATTGCGGCAATGCGAATGGCGGGATAACCAAACACGGCATACTGAGCACGTGTCGGTGACCACGTACGCGCAAGACCAATAGCTAAGCGATATAAAATAGCGGCAATACCTCCACCGACAGCATACCAAAATAATACCCCAACCACATGGCGACCGTAGCTTAAAATAATGGTTTCAGCGCCTGCTTTACCTAAACCGAGCAGTGATAAAACATCAGTATTACGATTAATATGCGGTGCCAGTAATTGGCGGCATTGATCTTTATTATTACAGCTATAGGCGTGATTAAACTGCTGGCTAAGATGAGCCGTATGATGCCAATCGAGGGCGAGCCATAATAGTGTTAGTTGCAATAACGTCGGATACCAGACTAATTGGCTGATAGCGAGTAATAGCACGAATGCTGTTAGCCACATTAACGCCCATGCGAGATAACCGGCAAGTGATCGTTGTGAGTAGTTTTCATGCGGATGGTTGACGCGGGTAGCGACCAATAATGCGACTTGATGCCAGATACGTAATGGATGCAGTTGATAGGGGATGGGCAATAATCGATGCAGTAATAAGGCTCCCCACAAAGCAAGCAGGGAGCTATTGGTTGTCAATGAGGCGATAAATGCCGAAATTGTCATCAGTAGTTATCATCTCATTGATGTTATTAGTTTAACAATTCAACCATTTTAGCAACCATTACGGAAGAACTCTGTGCTGCAAGTGGCAGGAACTCATCAAAGCTCATTGGTGATTCTTTGTCGGCAACATCAGAAATTGCGCGTACAACCACAAATGGTACCTTAAATTGGTGACAAGCTTGAGCAATTGCAGCGGCTTCCATTTCAACCGCAACCACGGTTGGGAAATGGGTACGGATGAAGTTTTGTTTCTCAGCTGAACATACAAAAGCATCGCCAGTACAAATCAAACCACGAACCGCGTGCGGTGGTTGTGGTAATGCAGCCAGCGCTTGTTCAGCCACTGACATTAATTTTTCATCAGAGAGGAAAGCGGCAGGTTGTTGTGCCATTTGACCAATTTCGTAACCAAATGCAGTTACATCAGCATCGTGGTAACGTACTTCTGTTGAAATAACTACGTCACCTACGTTCAAGCTTGATTCGAAACCGCCAGCAGAACCGGTATTGATAACAACATCAGGCTTAAAGCTTTCAAGTAAAACGGTTGTACCTACTGCGGCAGATACTTTACCAATACCTGATTGCAGTAACGCCACATCTGCACCGTTAAGTTTGCCAGTGTAGATAGTACAACCTGCTGTATTATGGGTTTCACAGTCAGTAAGTTGATCTTTAAGGATGGCAACTTCTTGTTCCATCGCGCCAATAATGCCGATTTTCATGAATGGTATCTCTTTTTGATGGTGTGCACTCGCAGTGCTGATATGGCTAAGATTGTAGCATGAGCCATAATCATTATTCCAAAAACTCTTGTTTAAACACTTTTAACCGTTGTAACGACACAGCAGTTATTAGAGGCAACTGCTGTGCTGATAACTCATTAATGTTAATGACTTTGGTATTTTACAATTCTAAATAATCGAGGATACCATCAGCGGCTTTACGGCCTTCATCAATCGCAGTGACCACTAAATCTGAACCACGCACGGCATCGCCACCGGCAAAGATCTTCGGGTTTGAGGTCTGAAAAGCAAACTCAGTGTCAGCGGCTTTAACTCGACCCCATTGATCAAGCTCAACATCATAAGGTGCCAGCCAAGGCATTGCATGGGGTTGAAAGCCAAATGCCATAATGACCGCATCTGCGGCTAATCGATGTTCGCTACCTGCAACGGGCTCAGGACGACGGCGACCAGCGGCGTCAGCTTCACCTAAGGCGGTCTTAACCACATCAACCCCAATCACATTACCGTTGTCATCAACCGCAATTGCTAATGGTTGTAAATTAAAGGCAAAGTTAACCCCTTCTTCACGGGCATTTTTCACTTCACGTTTAGAGCCTGGCATATTGGCTTCATCACGACGATAAGCACAGGTTACTTTAGCTGCGCCTTGACGAATCGAGGTACGAACACAATCCATCGCAGTATCACCACCACCAAGGACGACAACTTGTTTGCCTTGCATATCAATAAATGGCAGTGGCTGTTCAAGTTCCATCACACGATAGGTATTTGAGACTAAGAACGGCAACGCATCGTAAACTCCGGTGGCATTTTCGTTATCTAGCCCTGCGCGCATATTTTTATAGGTGCCGACCCCTAAGAAAACCGCGTCATAATCAGCGAGTAGGGTTTCAATACTGATATCTTTACCGACCTCAGTGTTAAGTTGGAATTCAACCCCCATTTCAGTGAAGACACGACGGCGATTGACCATGATATCTTTTTCTAATTTGAACGAAGGAATACCAAAGGTCAGTAAGCCGCCAATTTCAGGGTAGCGGTCAAACACAACAGGCTTAACCCCGTTACGTACCAGCACATCAGCACATGACAATCCTGCTGGACCTGCGCCGATGATTGCCACTTTTTTATCAGTCCACTCAACGTTGGACATGTCTGGTTTCCAACCCATCTCAAACGCTTTATCAGTAATATATTTTTCAACATTACCGATAGTCACTGCGCCAAAATCGTCATTAAGGGTACACGCGCCTTCACATAAACGATCTTGTGGGCAAACGCGACCACACACTTCTGGGAGGGTATTAGTTTGGTGAGATAACTCGACCGCTTCAATAATACGACCTTCATTGGCAAGCTTTAACCATTGTGGAATGTAGTTGTGCACCGGGCATTTCCATTCACAATAAGGGTTGCCGCAATCTAGGCAGCGGTCTGCTTGCGCCCCCGCTTGTTGTTTAGTAAAGGGTTCATAAATTTCAACAAACTCGATTTTTCGAATTTTGAGGTCTTTTTTTTGTGGGTCGATACGCTCGACATCAATAAATTGGTAAACATTCTGGCTCATTCGGTTTCCCTCCCTTATTGTGCCTGAAGACGCAGTTCTGATTCTGAACGACTTTGGTGTCCTAGCAGGGTATTGATATCTGCTGACTTAGGTTTTGCAAGATAGAACTTTGGTATCCATTGTTCAAAGTGGGTCAGAATCTCATTAGCACGTTCCGATCCTGTTTCTTGCCAGTGACGATCAATCAAACCACGTAAATGTTCTTGATGAATTTTTAACTGATCAAGTGCCACCGCTTCAATTAACTCTGGATTTACGCGACCTGTGAAATCACCGTCTTCATCTAAGATATAAGCAAAGCCACCTGTCATACCTGCACCGAAGTTCACCCCAGTTTTACCTAAAATAGCCACGATCCCCCCCGTCATGTATTCACAGGCGTTGTCGCCAGCCCCTTCAACCACCGCAATTGTGCCGGAGTTACGCACTGCAAAGCGCTCACCAGCTTTACCTGCTGCAAATAACTTGCCGCCCGTTGCACCGTATAAACAAGTATTACCAATAATGGTGGCATCACTGGATTTAAACGCTGAGCCAAGTGGTGGACGAATCGCAATCTTTCCACCTGCCATACCTTTACCAACATAATCGTTAGCATCACCGGTTAAATTAAGGTTTAAACCGCCCGCATTCCAGACCCCAAATGATTGCCCCGCCGTACCGATAAAGTGGAGCGTGATCGGTGTTGAAGCCATGCCTTGGTTACCATAACGAAGGGCAATTTCACCGGATAAGCGCGCACCAATTGAGCGATCGGTATTACAGATAGGGAAGTGATAATCACCGCCACTACGGTTTGCGATGGCACTCAGCGTATGCTCCAGTAATTGCTGGCTTAACTGTGCATCATCAAATGGACTATTAGTTTCACTGCAATACACGGTTTTGCCCGCTTGCGGTGTCGGTGCAACCAATAAAGGACTTAAATCCAGTTTGGATTGTTTGGCAGTAAAGCCTTCCAGTTGTTGTAATAGATCAGTGCGACCGATTAAGTCTATTAATTGTTTAACCCCAAGTTGGGCTAATAATTGCCGTACTTCTTCACCAACACCAATAAAGTAATTCATTACCTGTTCTGGCAAGCCTTTAAAGAAATCTCGGCGCAGTTTTTCATCTTGAGTGGCTACGCCCGTTGCACAGTTATTTAAGTGACAAATACGCAGATATTTACACCCAAGCGCGACCATTGGTGCAGTGCCGAAACCAAAACTTTCAGCACCTAAAATAGTGGCTTTAACGACATCGAGCCCTGTTTTTAAGCCGCCATCCACTTGTAAGCGAATTTTATGACGTAAACCATTAGTCACTAATGCTTGTTGGGTTTCAGCCAGTCCAAGTTCCCACGGACTACCTGCGTATTTCACGGATGTGAGTGGACTTGCGCCCGTACCACCGTCATAGCCTGAAATCGTGATTAGATCGGCATAAGCTTTGGCAACACCGGTCGCGATAGTGCCAACGCCTGGTTCGGATACCAGTTTGACTGATACCAAGGCTTTAGGATTCACTTGTTTGAGATCGAAAATCAGCTGCGCCAGATCTTCAATCGAATAAATATCGTGATGCGGTGGCGGTGAAATTAAGGTCACCCCAGGCACAGCAAAGCGTAACTTGGCAATTTCTGTGGTAACTTTATGCCCCGGAAGCTGACCACCTTCTCCGGGTTTTGCTCCTTGTGCGACTTTAATTTGGATCACATCGGCATTGACTAAATAATGTGGGGTAACGCCAAAACGACCAGAAGCCACTTGCTTAATGCGTGAGTTACGCTCGGTGCCAAAACGACGTGGATCTTCACCGCCTTCACCTGAGTTGGAACAGCCGCCTAAACGGTTCATCGCAATCGCCAATGCTTCATGGGCTTCAGGGCTAAGTGCACCGATTGACATCGCAGCGGAGTCAAAGCGCTTATACAGTTCCGTTGCTGCTTCTACGTCTTCAATTGCAATTGGATCGTGGTTATCCGTCAAGGCTAATAAGTCACGAATCGCAGCCACTGGGCGGTGATTTACTTGCTCTGCAAAAACAAGGTAATCTTGATAATCGCCAGATTTTACTGCTTTTTGTAACGTTGAAACCACATCAGGGTTATAGGCGTGGAATTCGCCACCGTGAACATATTTGAGCAACCCACCGTGATCGATAGGTTTACGTTTTAACCATGCGATACGTGCAAGGTTGTGCAGATCTTGTTGAATATCACTAAAATCAGCCCCTGCAATACGACTGGAAACCCCTTTGAAACACAGTTCAATAATGTCATTCCCTAAACCAATCGCTTCAAATAACATTGAACAACGGTAAGAAGAAATAGTTGAGATGCCCATTTTGGACATGATCTTAAACAGACCTTTATTGATCCCATCGCGATAATTAGTCATCACTTCGCGGTATGGTTTATCAATCACCTTACTATCAACCATTTTTGCCAGTGATTCATACGCAAGGTAGGGGTAAACCGCTGTCGCGCCAAAGCCAAATAGAACTGCAAATTGATGCGGATCGCGTGCGGTGGCGGTTTCTACCACAATATTAGTATCACAACGTAAATTGTTATCGACTAATCGGCGTTGAACCGCGCCAACGGCCATTGCGGCTGGAATGGGTAGAGTATCTTTACTGATGGTGCGATCGGATAACACAATCAGCACCGCACCTTGTTCGACTAACTGCTGCGCTTTGTCACATAGGCTGACAATGGCTTGCTTAAGATCCGTTTGTTGTGGATCAAAATTAATATCAAGCTGGTTGCTGGCATAGTATTGCTGATCAAGATCGAGTAACTGTTTGAAATCAGAATGCAGTAACACTGGCGACTTAAACGCCACTCGTTGGGCATGACTATCGGTTTCACAGAACACATTAATTTCACGACCAATACAGCTCGCAAGCGACATCACATGTTTTTCACGCAAAGGATCGATCGGTGGGTTGGTGACTTGCGCAAACATTTGACGGAAATAATCAGTGATGGGGCGCTGTTGTAATGACAATACCGCCATTGGTGCGTCATCACCCATTGAACCTGTGGCTTCTTGACCATTTTCACCAATAACCCGCAGCACTTGATCAAGCTCTTCACGGCTGACATTAAATTGTTTGTGATAGGTATTAAGCTGATTGTTATCCAAACTACGTTGGCTTATATGGCTATCATCTAACTGTTCAAACGGCACTAAATGTTGAACATGAGTATCCATCCATTGCTTATAGGGATGGCGGCTCATCAGCTCATTATCAATATCTTGTGAATGCCAGATTTTGGCAAATTTAGTATCGATAACAAACAATTCACCGGGACCAACACGGCCTTTTTCTGCCACTTCATCGGGGGTGTAATCCCAAATGCCAACCTCAGAGGCAATGGTGATCAGTTTATCTTTGGTGATCACATAACGCGCAGGGCGTAAACCGTTACGATCAAGGTTACACGCGGCGTAACGACCATCAGACATTACAATGCCAGCAGGGCCATCCCATGGTTCCATGTGCTTGGAGTTAAAGTCATAAAAAGCACGTAATGCAGGATCCATATCAGGGTGGTTTTGCCATGCTGGTGGCACTAACATCCGCATCGCGCGGAATAAGTCCATGCCCCCAGCTAAAAATAGCTCTAGCATATTATCAAGGCTGGATGAATCAGAGCCAGTTTCATTAACAAATGGTGCGGCTGTTTTTAAATCGGGCAACAGTGGTGAGCTAAATTTATAGGCGCGAGCACGAGCCCATTGGCGGTTACCGGTAATGGTATTAATTTCACCATTATGGGCTAAGTAACGGAATGGTTGCGCTAATGGCCATCGTGGCTGAGTATTGGTTGAAAAGCGTTGATGGAATAAGCAGATCGATGATTCTAACCGAATATCCCCTAAATCTTGATAAAATTTAGGCAGATCAGCGGGCATAAATAACCCTTTGTAGACCGTAACTTGGGTTGAAAGGCTACAAATATAAAAATCGTTATCTTCAGTAATACATTTTTCAATTCGACGACGAGCAATATAAAGTCGACGTTCAATATCACGAGGTTTCCAGCCTGCTGGGGCATTGATAAACACTTGTTCAATGGTAGGCAGTGATTGTTGAGCTATAGGACCTAGCACACTTGGGTTAATCGGCACTGCACGCCAACCCGCAATAGATAAAGTTTCAGTGATTAACTCTTGATTGATAATTTCACGTGCTTGTTGTGCGAGCACCGGATCTTGGCTAAGAAATATCATCCCTACTGCAAATTCACGCGATAAGTTCCACTGCTTTTCTGTGGCGATAATACGATAAAAATTATCAGGTTTTTTGATTAATAAGCCACAACCATCGCCAGTTTTTCCATCCGCAGCGATACCTCCTCGGTGGGTCATACGATCGAGGGCGGATATAGCGGTGCGAACAAGTTTATGGCTGGTTTCACCTTCAATGTGGGCGATAAGACCGAAACCACAGTTATCTTTTTCTAGTGATGGGTTATACAGTGACATTGCAATTCTCCGTTGCTCCTGTTTGTTGTAAACAGTTTTACTGCAAAATGATAATCAATATTGATCGCACATTTTGCCTCCTACGATATTTCAAACTAACGATAATTTACAAAAAGGTCAAATATTGCTAACAAATGATATTTATAACTACTAATAGGTGAATATTAATTTTAACCATCTGAAATAAAGCTATATTGATTACAGCTGTAAGTTTTTATTTGGTTGTTAATAAACACTTATTAGGTGAGGTTGTAATAGGAATGTAGCCTATTCATGGTCGTTATTGTTACGGTGTTATAATAAAAAGAGGCAGCATAATATGCTGATCTGTAATCAATAAAAAAGCCAGCTTATCGAAGCTGGCTTATTATTTTAGTAGAATCTAGTAACAATAAAGTTTAAGAAAGCATTAATGAATCAGCTTTAGCTTCTAAATTAGAGTTGCCCATGAGGTAACTATCAATGGCTCGTGCAGATTCACGACCTTCGTTAATACAACGTACCACTAATGATTGACCGGTTCGCATATCTCCAGCAGCAAATACGCCAGCTTGGCTAGTGGCGAAATTTTGAGTGGCGACATTACCGCGATCATCGAGTTTAATATCCAATTGTGCTAACACACCAGTTGGCTCTGGATGTAAAAATCCCATCGCTAAAAAGGCCATATCACAGGCAATAACGCGTTCCGTTCCGGCAACTTCTTCAAAGTTTGGTCTTTCACCAGGTTTTGCATCTTGCCATGCAATATCAGCGATCCGTAGCCCTTTGACATTACCGTTACCATCATCAATAAATTCTTTAGTCAGAATATTCCAATAGCGATCACAGCCTTCTTCGTGAGAAGTTGAGGTTTTCATGATCATTGGGTATGACGGCCACGGTTGATTTGCTGGGCGTTGCTCGGGTGGTAATGGCATGATTTCGACTTGAGTGATACTTGCCGCGCCATGGCGGTTTGACGTGCCGACACAGTCAGAACCCGTATCGCCACCACCAATCACCACGACATGTTTATCTTGCGCATGAACTTCTAACGTTTTGAGATCCATAGCATTAGCCCGACGGTTATTTTGGGCTAAAAATTCCATCGCAAAATGAACCCCATTAAGTTCGCGACCAGGGATAGGTAAATTACGTGGTACGGTAGATCCACCCGTTAGCAAAATAACATCAAATTCTTGGCGTAATTGTCGAGCATTAATATCGACACCGATATGGGCATTGACTTCAAATTTGACTCCGGCTTGCGCCATTAAGTCGATTTTGCGATCAATAATATCCATTCCAAGTTTAAAATCAGGAATACCAAAGCGCAGTAAGCCGCCAACTTTTTCATCACGTTCAAACACTGTCACGGTATGACCTGCACTGTTTAACTGCTCTGCAGCAGATAAGCCCGCAGGACCTGAACCAATAATGGCAATGGTTTTACCTGTGCGCGAACGTGGAATTTTCGGTTTGGCGTACCCTTCACGGTACGCCGTTTCAACAATGGTTTTTTCAATATTACAGATAGTAATTGGATCTTGGTTGATGCCAAGCACACAGCCACTTTCACAAGGGGCTGGGCATACACGACCGGTAAATTCAGGAAAATTATTGGTTGAACTTAAAATATTCCACGCTTCTTCCCAACTATCACGATAAACCGCATCATTAAATTCAGGAATGATGTTACCGATTGGACATGCGTTGTGACAGAACGGTACGCCACAATCCATGCAACGCGATGATTGTTCTTGAATTTTGTCACCAAATTCCTCGTTAAGAACAAACTCTTTATTATCTTGAATACGAACACTTGGATCTAACTTACTTGGCAGTTCGCGACCAAATTCTAAAAATCCCGTAGGCTTACCCATTGATGGCCTCCAACGTTTCCTTGTTTTGGGCGGCAGCTTGACGCTGTTGTAATACGGCTTTGTAATCCCTTGGCATTACTTTCATCATCTGCTCAAGGTTAGCTTCAAAGTTAGATAAGAACAGCTCTGCGACTGTACTACCTGTTAATGCCATATGTTTAGTTAACATATCGAATAACAATGTCTTATCTTCAGATTCTATAGGGTCAATATCAACTAATTCAGCATTGAGTTTGGTTTCAAAGTCACTAAATTGATCCCACACATAAGCGACACCACCACTCATACCAGCGGCAAAGTTACGACCGGTTTGACCAAGTATAATGGCAACACCTCCGGTCATGTATTCACAGCCGTGATCACCGATACCTTCAACGACAACTTTTGCACCAGAGTTACGGACACAGAAACGCTCACCAGCTAAACCGCGAATGTAAGATTCCCCTGAGGTTGCACCGTAGAAACACACATTACCGACCACGATATTATCTTCGGCAATAATATCGGAGTGGCGATCAGGGTAGAGCACCAAAGTACCGCCAGAGAGTCCTTTTCCCCAGTAGTCATTGGCATCGCCCTCAACAGTAAAGTGGGCACCTTTGGCAAGGAAAGCGCCAAAGCTTTGGCCTGCTGAACCGTTAAATTTAACCGTCATTGGCAATGGTAAGCCGTGGTCTTTATACACTTTAGATATTTCATTGGATAACATCGTACCGACACTACGATCGGTGTTGATGATCGGCAGTTGTGCCGTTACCGCTTCACCGTTGGTCAGTGCGGGTTGTGCCAATCTAATCAAGGTGCGGTCAAGGACGTTTTCTAAGCCATGATCTTGCTGGCGTTGATTATAAATACCATCTTCAGCACGTGGCGGTTGAATGTGTAGTACAGGGCTAAGATCAAGGTTCTTGTATTTCCAGTGACCAATATCATCACGTAATTTAAGTTTATGCGCTTGGCCGACCATTTCATCAATGGTACGGAAACCAAGTTCAGCCATCACTTCACGTAAACCTTCACCCATGTATTGGAAGAAGGTGACGACATCTTCTACACGACCATCAAAGCGCTCACGCAGGGTTTTATTTTGAGTTGCAATACCTACCGGACACGTATTTTTATGGCACTTACGCATCATGATACAGCCTTCAACAACCAAAGCGGCGGTTGCAACGCCCCATTCTTCAGCACCCAGTAAGGTCGCAATAGCAAGGTCGCGCGGGGTTTTCATCTGCCCATCAGACTGCACAACGATACGGTTACGTAAGCCGTTTTTCAGTAAGGTTTGGTGGGTTTCAGCCAAGCCTAGTTCCCATGGTAAACCCGTATGGCGAATCGATGACATCGGTGATGCACCTGTACCGCCATCAAAGCCAGCAATAAGCACCACATCAGCTTTGGCTTTGGCAACGCCTGAGGCAATGGTGCCCACGCCAGCTTCTGAAACTAATTTGACGTTAACACGACCAGCACGGTTAGCATTTTTTAAATCAAAGATCAGCTGGGCTAAATCTTCGATGGAATAAATGTCGTGGTGAGGAGGTGGTGAAATTAAGCCAACCCCTGGGGTTGAGTGACGGGTTGCACCGATCCAATCATCGACTTTATCACCAGGTAGTTGTCCGCCTTCTCCTGGTTTTGCACCTTGCGCCATTTTAATTTGCAGTTCAGCGGCGTTGGTTAGGTAGTATGAGGTAACGCCAAAACGGCCAGATGCAACTTGTTTAATCGCCGAGCGCTCCCAATCGCCGTTGTCTTTTTTATCAAAACGAATCGGATCTTCACCGCCTTCGCCTGAGTTAGACTTAGCGCCAATACGGTTCATTGCAACCGCTAAAGTTGAGTGAGCTTCATAAGAAATCGAACCAAAGCTCATGGCACCAGTTGCGAATCGTTTGAGAATATTTTCAATCGGTTCTACTTCATCAAGCGTGATTGAAGCTGTTGGATTGTTAACAAAATCAAGCTGGCTGCGCAGCGTGGCGGCATTATCACCTTGGTCATCGACAGCTTTTGCATATTGCTTAAATTGCAGATAATTTTTTTCGCGCGTTGATTGCTGTAACAATGAAATCGTTTCAGGGTTAAACAGGTGTTTTTCACCACGTTGTTTCCACTGATAGACGCCACCAACATCGAGGATTTGTACAGGGATTTCACGAGTTGGATAACCAACACGGTGACGTATAAGTACTTCTTGAGCAATATCATCGATAGTTAGACCCTGAATACGGGTCACTGTACCGGTGAAGTATTTATCAACCACCGCTTTACTGATACCGAGCGCTTCAAAAATTTGGGCACCATGGTAAGACTGTAAGGTTGAAATTCCCATTTTAGAGAAAATCTTTAGCAGTCCGCCGTTAACGCCTTTACGGTAGTTATTAAATAAGGTGTCTGTTGGTAATTCTGGATCAAGCTTACGTTTATGTTGTAGATCAACCAGTGTTTCAGTGACTAAATAAGGGTTGATGGCATTAGCACCATAACCGATAAGCGTGGCAAAGTGATGAGTTTCACGGGCATCACCAGTTTCAACCACGATGTCACACTTAGCACGTAGCCCTTTACGGATCAGGTGGTGATGAACGGCACCCACGGCTAACATTGCTGGAATAGCGGCATGGTTGGAGTTAACCGCCCGGTCAGTCAAAATAATGATTGAGTAACCATCAATAACCGCATCTTCTGAATATTGACAAATACGCTTCAATGCACGATCAAGTTTGCCTTGTTCACCACTGGCACGGAACACAATATCCAAGGTCTTTGATTGCAAATGTTCGTTATCAATCGCGCGAATTTTTTCTAACTCAGCATTAGAAAGGACCGGTGATTCGAGTTCTACTTTATGACAGTGCTCTGGCGTTTCAGTGAGTAGGTTTTGATCTTTACCTAAGTAGGTATTAAGTGACATTACCATCCGTTCACGGATCGGATCGATCGGTGGGTTAGTCACCTGCGCAAATAGCTGCTTAAAGTAATTGGATAAATGTTGAGACTGGTGGGATAACACCGCTAACGGCCAATCAGCACCCATTGCACTAAGAGGTTCATAACCAGTAGTGGCTAACGGTACGATAATATCGTTGACTTCTTCAGAGCTGACACCAAAGGCTTGTTGATGATGTAACAGGCGCTCAGGGGTTGGCTGGTGGTACATGTTGTCAGCATCTGGCAGTGTTTTAAGCGTTAGTAGATTATCTTTGATCCATTGCTCATACGGTTGTGATGTGGCAATACCATCTTTGACTTCTTCATCAGAGATAATACGACCTTGTTCGAGATCGGCAACAAAGATACGACCTGGCTGTAAACGCCCACGGAACTGCACATTTTCAGGTTCAATTTTTACCACACCAGATTCTGATGCCATGATCAGGAAATCATCTTTAGTCACCGTATAGCGTGATGGACGTAAACCATTACGGTCAAGGGTTGCACCCACTTGAACGCCATCAGTAAAGCAGACTGATGCAGGACCATCCCACGGTTCCATAATATTGGCATGGTATTGGTAGAAAGCACGACGCTTAGGATCCATGCTGGTATTTTCTTGCCATGCTTCAGGGATCAGCATCATCAGTGCGTGCGGTAAACTACGACCCGATAGCACTAATAATTCAAGCGCCATATCAAAATTGGAGGAGTCTGAACTGCCTTCCTGACAAATAGGCAGCAGCATATCGAGCTCTTGTTGACTGAATAAGTCTGACTCTAGGATCGCTTCACGCGCTTTCATCCAATTAAGGTTGCCACGAACGGTATTAATTTCACCGTTATGGGCGATATAACGGAACGGTTGCGCTAAGCGCCAGCGTGGGAAAGTGTTGGTTGAGAAACGTGAATGTACTAACGCTAATGCGGTTACCATTGAAGGATTTTGTAAATCAAGGAAGTATTGTGGTACTTGAGAGGTAGTTAACTGGCCTTTATAAACTAATGTTTTATAGGACAGTGAGTTGATGTAGAAATCATCACCAATATTAGACACGCTTTCTAAACAGACCCGCACTGTATAGTTACGTAAGACATACAGTTTACGTTCTAATACCGCAGGATCTAGATTGGCACCACCAGTAATGAAAACATGTTCAAACTGAGGTTCCGTACTGAGTGGATCTTCACCAATCATTGAATTATCGACGGGTAGTACACGGTAGCCAATGATTTCTAGATCAAGGCGTTTAGCATTACGCTCAAGAATTTCTCGGCATTGTTGACGTTTATGTTCATCTTTTGGAAATAATACGACCCCGACCCCGTATTGTGTAAAAGTCGGTAATTTAAGACCCTGCTTAACGGTTTCTTCTAATAAAAATTCGTGGGGTTTTTGCAGTAATATTCCGGCACCATCACCGCTGCTAGGATCGCACCCTTGACCACCTCGATGCTCCATACGCGCGAGCATATCGAGAGCTTGAGTGACGATGTGATGAGATTTACGGTTTTTAAGGTGGGCAACAAAGCCGATGCCACAAGCATCGTGCTCTAATTCAGGCACATAAAGTCCCTGAGCGGTAAGCTCTTGAGCTGTCATAGATACATCCTTCCAGTTACATCAAGTCATATTCCTAAGACTTGGTTATCCCTAATTTATTTTCACACCCAATGCACATTGAGATGGACTCCTGTCCTGTGTTATTGGGAGTGTGTTTGTGATAATGAAATTGGCTTTATTCACAAACTTAATTCTGCTGTATTACGATTATGAGTAACAATACACGTTACTTATGGCTCAATAACCATATTAATCACGCTAAAACAGCGTAATTGTAGGGCTTTTTTTGTTTACAAATTGCACACAAGTATAACTATCCTACAATTTCGACACATTAATTACCAATAAAAATTAACACTATTGATGCATAAGTTAAGCATATAGTAAGCTTGAAATAAGCCTTTCTTAAATGGTGACAAATTACGATAGAGATAGTGTTCTTTGTCTTAGCACAACCTCCATTAAGGTGATTGATGATATGTTGCGGCTCTTTTTGTTATTGGTCTGCGCCAACGTAGATTATTCATTGTTTAAACGCTAGGTAATACCATGCAATTGCATCAACTCGTCAATACTTTTGGACAAGATCTTCAACATCGTTATGGTGAAAAAGTTCATAAACTTACGTTACATGGTGGCTTTAGTTGTCCAAATCGTGATGGCACTATCGGTCGTGGTGGCTGCACATTTTGTAATGTTGCGTCATTTGCTGATGAAAAGAATCAGTTCGTACCCATTCAACAACAACTAACGGCTCGTGCAGGAGAAGTGCATCGCGCTAAACGTTATTTTGCTTATTTTCAGGCATATACCAGTACCTATGCTGAAGTGCAAAGTTTAAAAAACATGTATGAACAAGCGCTAACATCGGCGGATATTGTTGGTTTATGTGTGGGTACTCGCCCTGATTGTGTACCAGATGCCGTTTTAGATTTATTGGCAGGGTATGTAGAACAAGGGTATGAAATTTGGCTTGAGTTAGGTTTACAGACCGCCAATGAAAAAACCCTTAAACGGATTAATCGAGGTCATGATTTTGAGTGTTATGCCACTATCACTCAACGAGCACGTGCATTAGGCATTAAAATTTGTACTCATTTAATTGTTGGTTTACCCGGTGATACGAAAGCAGATAACCTCATGACTTTGAAGAAGGTGGTTGAGGTGGGTGTCGACGGTATTAAATTACATCCACTACATATAGTAGAGGGCAGTAAGATGGGACAAGCCTTTAAAGCAGATCGATTGCAGCCGATTAGTCTTGAAGATTATAGTGATATTGCGAGTGAGATGATTCGCTTAACTCCTCCTGAAGTGGTTTATCATCGTGTCGCTGCCAGTGCGCGTCGACCAACACTGTTAGCACCAATGTGGTGTGAGAATCGGTGGTTAGCCATGACAGAAATTGGCTATATTCTTGATAAACAGGGGGCGCAAGGTAGTGCGCTAGGTAATCCATTTGTTTATCGATTACCGACATTACATCAGCATGATTGATCGAAGCCTACTTTAAGTAGGCTTTTTTGTGCGCTGCAATAAAACTTTACAGCTTTCACTTTGGCGTAGGTCGAGAGAGGGCTTATTATCAATCATAGTGTTCGCCATGGTGGCGAGGTTGTTTTTTTTATTGGTATTCATTGATGAAGCAAGTCAAAATTTTAGCTCAATTTTATGTCGATCTTTTAGTTAAATTAGGCATTTTTCGTTTTAGTTTATTACTTGCGTTAGCGTTAGTTGCGTTGGCGATGGCAGTACAAATTAGTGTCACAATATTGCTTCAAGGCACTATGCGTGATGTTGAGATTATTCGTTCAGTGACTTTTGGTTTATTTATTACCCCTTGGGCAGTGTATTTTTTGTCAGTAGTGGTTGATCAGTTAGAAGATTCTCGCCAACGGCTATCAAAGTTAGTCACTAAATTGGAACAAATGCGCGCGCGCGACATGGAACTAAATCAACAACTACAGGCGAATATTAGCCGTTTAAATTCTGAAATTGAAGAGCGAGAAAAAGCTGAAGAAGCCCGCGAAGAAGCAATGCAAGATTTAGAAAATGAAGTTTATCAACGTGAAAATGCCCAGTTAGCTGTGGCGGAACAAAGTGCATTATTAAAATCATTCTTAGATGCATCGCCAGATTTAATTTACTACCGTAATGAAAAAAATCAATTCTCAGGTTGTAACCGCGCCATGGCGGAATTGGTGGGTAAAAGTGAAAAAGAATTAGTTGGATTAACACCGTGGGATGTTTATCCCGCAGAGGTCGCTAAACGTATTATCAAAACAGATCAAGAATTGTTTGACGATAACATTGCCATGACAGATGAACAGTGGCTTGATTATCCTAATGGTAAAAAGGCATTATTTGAATTGCGTAAAGTACCCTTTTATCGCAGTAATGGTAAGCGTTTGGGATTAATGGGATTTGGTCGTGATATTACTGAGCGTAAAAAATATGAAGATGCGCTAGAAAAAGCCAGTAGTGATAAAACCGCCTTTATTGCGACCATTAGCCATGAATTACGGACACCACTAAATGGTATTGTCGGTTTAAGTCGAATGCTGTTAGAAACAGAGCTAACTGATGAGCAGCGTGGTTATTTAAGAACGGTCCATGTAAGTGCCATTACACTAGGTAATATTTTTAATGATATTATTGACCTCGATAAATCTGACCGCCGTCGCTTAGAGTTACTTCCGCAACCATTAGATTTTCATGAATTTATTGATGAGATCGGCAATATTTCGCAATTGATGGCAGAGCAAAAAGGGCTGCGTTTTGATTTAGAGTGTTTAACGGAATTACCACAAAATATTAAAGTTGATAGCACTCGTTTACGCCAAGTATTGTGGAATTTGATTGGTAATGCTACCAAGTTTACTAAACAAGGTGGGGTAGTGTTATCTGTCAGTAGTGAGATTCATGATCGTGACGCAGATATTATCTTTGAAGTAGAAGATAGTGGTATTGGTATTCCTAAGGCTGAAATTGACAATATCTTTGCGATGTATTACCAGGTCCAGCAAGGGGATGATAATTTACATGCCGTAGGTACTGGGATTGGTTTAGCCGTTTCACAGCAATTAATTCAGTTAATGGGGGGCGTGATTTCGGTTGATTCGGAATTGGGTGCGGGTAGTACCTTTACCGTTAAAATTAATGTGCCATTGGTTGAGAGTGTAGTTGAGGAACATATTGTCACTGACGTTCACCCCGAAATGACAGGTTTAAGTATTTTCATGGTAGAAGATATTGAGCTGAATATTGTGGTGGCAAAATCATTACTTGAGCGTTTAGGGCATGAGGTGACGGTAGCAATGCGCGGTGATCAAGCGTTAGCGATGTTTAAGCCTGAAGATTATGATCTGGTGTTATTGGATATTCAGTTACCTGATATGACCGGGTTTGATATTGCGCAGAAATTACGGCAGCAATATCAAGATCTTCCTGCGTTAGTCGCGTTAACCGCTAATGTTGTTAACGACAAAACTGAGTATTTCGCCAAAGGAATGGATGAAGTATTAAACAAACCATTGAGTGTTAAAGCCATTACTAGTGTGATTGAAAACCTTGTTTTAAGTTGTAGTGATGAAATCCAGCCTATTGATCCCATAGATGATATTTCTGATAGTGGCAGCGTGGCTCATGGTAGTGTCATTGATACATTATTAGATCTGGAAATGCTAACGTCATATGTTGAGATCGTGGGTATCGAACCGATATACACTAGCATTGAGATGTTTGAGAAGATGATGCCAGATTATTTGGCTATTTTAGACTCGAATATGACCGCGAAAGATCAAGATGGGATTAAATTTGAAGCGCATAAAATTAAAGGCGCAGCGGGGTCTATTGGTCTTAAGCATATCCAGCAAGTCGCACAGAAAGCCCAAACGCCAGAATTACCTGCATGGTGGGAAAATATAAATGACTGGGTTGATGAAATTAAATATAGCTATCAAGATGATATCAATGTGCTGAAAACATGGTTAAAGCAACAGTAATTAGCAATAAAAAAAGGCGACCATGGTCGCCTTTTTTATTTTACTGTTTACTAGGAAAAGAGATTATTCTTCGCCTAAGTCACCACAAAAGCGGTAACCTTCACCGTGAATAGTTGCGATGATCTCTGGAGTATCAGCAACTGATTCAAAGTGCTTACGGATGCGACGGATAGTCACATCAACAGTACGATCGTGTGGTTTAAGCTCGCGACCAGTCATTTTCTTTAGTAAATCAGCACGTGTTTGAATCTTACCTGGGTTCTCACAGAAGTGCAGTAATGCACGGAACTCAGAGCGTGGTAATTTGAATTGTTCGCCACTTGGGCTTACTAAAGAACGGCTGTTGATCTCTAATGACCAACCATTGAACTCGTAACGTTCAACCAATTTCTTATCTTCAGTTGGAAGACCTTGGTTCATTGCGCGAGTTAATAGATTACGTGCACGAATAGTTAATTCACGTGGGTTGAATGGTTTAGTGATGTAATCATCAGCACCAATTTCAAGACCTAAAATCTTATCAACTTCGTTATCACGACCGGTCAAGAACATCAGTGCCATATCACCTTGTTCGCGAAGTTCACGAGCAAGTAGAAGGCCATTCTTTCCTGGAAGATTAATATCCATGATAACTAGATGCACAGGGTTTTCAGAAAGCATCTGGTGCATTTCTGCGCCATCATTTGCTTCGAATACAGTATAACCCTCTGCTTCAAAAATACTTTTCAGGGTATTACGTGTTACGTGCTCGTCTTCTACAATCAGAATGTGAGGGGTTTGCATTTTGGCAGTACCTAATATCAGAAACTAAATCTGGTTAACCACAGAATAGTTAAATTCTATAAAAAAAATTCACATATAGGCAAAATGTTTTAAATAAACACTTTATTATTGTTACAACCTATGTGGTACACCATCCTTTCATTCAACACGGTATTACATGTTGAAATCCCCCATAAAGCTTGGGGTGCTGGCTACAATCTCCCTGATAATGTGACAATTGTATTCACTTAACAGCTCTATAACAATGTAGAGAGCTTATTTGATGCCGATTATTTATACATTTGTTGATTTATATCAAATGGTGAGATGAATAAGTATTATGTTTCCGTATTTAGTTAACCTTTATATCTGGGTAGATAAAAAGTGTCATGATAGTAATCATAATATACAAAACCCAATACCATTGACTAATATTTAATCTTAATGATAATAAAAAACACAACATATGGTTCATCTTTATCTAAATATTGTAACAGTATCAGTTAGGGTTGGCACTCATTAAGGTTGATGGATTGAACTAAAAAAGATCTCATAAATCAATATTATGGTTGTTGTTAAGAAATACGGTCAATTTTGTCTGTTTTGGTTTATTTTACAGTGATGGGAAAATGTTCATGAAGGATTTGTTACCAGATTTATGTGATTACTATGCGCAGGATATCCGTTTTTTACCCTTAACTTTATATAATTATGGTTGTAATGCGCCGTTTTGGGGACAAATCGTGACATTACGTTGTTTTGACGATAACAGTTTTGTTCGCAATATATTATCAACGCCTGGAGACGGCAAAGTATTATTTATTGATGGTCATGGCAGTTGTCGACGAGCATTACTTGGGGATCAATTGGCTTTATTAGCCATTAAAAATAATTGGCAAGGCATCATAGTCAATGGCGCGGTTCGAGATGTAGCGACATTGGCACAATTACCATTAGGTATTAAAGCATTGGCAGCATGCCCGGTAAAAACAGATAAGCGTCAAATGGGTGAGGACAATGTTGTTTTAAATATTGCTGAAACCTTGATTTATCCTCATGATTATCTTTATGCAGATTTAAATGGGGTGATTTTGTCAACGACAGCACTCGATCTTAGCGTTTTAAAAACTGAATCCTAATCCTAATTCAATAATTTGTTCCAGCTCGGCATAATCGACAGTTGCACGTACATTTACTTTTTGTGATACATCATATTGGCTACTGAGTTCGAGCCCTAATGTCGTTTGGTTATTTGTGGTTTCTGATGTAATAGCACTATTTATGCTTATGCGAGGTGATACGGTATATTTAACGCCTGACGTTAAGCCCGTTGTGGCTGGTTGATGGTCGGTACTGGTTGTTAAATGCGTACTGAGATAAAGTTGGGTATTATTCGTGACTGAATAAGCATAACCACTGTCTATTTGCCACACATCAAAACTTTGTTGATGACGGGATTGTGACGATAAAAACCACCCTGATGTTAACTTATGATCATCATTATAAGTAAGGTTAGTCGTTATGGTTGCCGCAGCCTGTACCTTTGCTGGCAAGGCTAAAAAAGTAAGTAATACCACCATACCCAGATAATATTTGATCATACTTTCTCCTAACCCTATCGACATTATTCTAAAGAGTAGGTCATATTGCATCGAGAGTAAGTGTTATAATCAATAAATAATCATCTAGTTTCATATTGGTGAGTGTTATCGTAATTTTATTGTAAAATTACAGCGCATTACAATTAATTATTGATTATTTTTCATTCGTTTTAAGATGGAGCCTTTGGTTCGTTTGATAAGGAAAAACATCAGGATATAGTTCTTGGCTGATGTTAGTTTGTAAATGTTGCCAATAACTGGCTTCAAATAGATCTTGATGTAATTCATTAAACAAGGTTCTTACTTTGGGGTTTATCAGTAAAAACGTACGAAACTCCTCAGGGAAAACATCATTAACACCAACGCTATACCAAGGTTCTGCAGCCATTTCGTCTTCAGGGTAACGTGGTGCAGGAATAGTACGAAAATTCATTTCACTCATATAAGTAATTTCATCATAATCGTAAAACACCACCCGTTTGTGGCGTGTTACGCCAAAGTTCTTAAATAGCATATCTCCTGGAAATATATTTGCAGCGGCTAATTGCTTAATCGCATTACCATATTCATTCACCGCGTGGCGTAAATCTGCATCATTGGCCGTTTCAATATAAATATTAAACGGGATCATCCGCCGTTCCATATATAGATGTTCAATAATCACCTGATCGGTAGTGACGGTTACAATTGAAGGCGCGATAGCTAATAGTTCATTAATTAATTCATCACTAAACCGTTGTCGTGGAAAACTAAAATGGCGGTATTCTTGGGTGTCGGCCATTCTACCCACTCGGTCATGTTCTTTAACCAGTTGATATTTTTGTTTAACGGTTTGATGGCTGATATCTTTTTGGGGGGCGAATTTATCTTTAATTATTTTAAATACAAAATCATAGGAAGGTAGGGTGAATACTGACATCACCATCCCTTTGATGCCGGGTGCAATAATAAATTTATCGTCTGAGTTGTCTAAGTGGTCTAAAAATTGGCGATAAAATTCAGTTTTTCCGTGTTTTTGACAACCAATGGCAGTGTAAAGCTCGGCCAAATTTTTATTGGGTAATAGCTGTGATAAAAAACGTACTAAAGCGGCGGGTGCAGGGCTATAAACCATGAAGTAAGAACGCGCAAACCCAAAAATAACACTGACATCATTGACGTTACAAATGCCAGCATCCAGTAATAGTTGACCGTTATGATTTAAGATTGGTAACACTAAAGGCAGTGATTCACCATTTGAAAGTGTGAGCTTCCCTACCAGATAGGCGGCTTTGTTACGATAAAAAGGTTCACGAATTTGCTCTAGTGTAAGTTGTTGATCAAGATTAGCGCCGAGTTCAGCTGCTAAATGTGCCACTAACAATTGGATATCCCGTTGTTTATTAACCCAGTTAAGTGTAAATGGTTGATCATCAAGCATTCTTTCTATCATTGCTGCTACTGTTGTTTGGACACGATAATGACGGGTTAATGTGCTTGGGTAAGTTGGAATGCGGTGCTGCTGTGAGCTATGAACAAAGATATTATCGCGGTTTATATTACGATGTTTAAATATACGGCAATAGACCGAATTAAAAAAACTTTCAGCAATATCATAGCGTGGATAATCAACCAATAAATCTTGATAGGCATGTTTTACTGCGGTGAGGCAGATTTGATTAGCATAGCGCCCCCCAAGCATAATTTGAATTTGATTGGTGACTAACTCAACATGATGATCATAAAAGCTAATACGGGTTTTTAATGCTTGATGCACTTTGACCCATTGTTGAGATTCAAATCGTTGCTGTGCTTCAGCTGTTACATCAAGAAAACGGCCAAACATTGCATCAGAGCCTTGTAAAATAGTATGTGCTATCAGTGACTCCATGGCTGCACTCATCCGTTGATCCTTATACCGATAATTTTGTTCCTTGTTATTTACTATGCAATGCTCTGTGGCTGACTGCAAATATTATTGTTGTTTTTTTGAACACTAAATAGCGCGCTATTGCCAAATATAATTACGTAGCCATTATGTAATAATTGTAAAAACCTTATTGACTCTATATTGCCATTCATGCAATCGTAAGGTTACAGCGTGTAAAGAGAAAATTGCAATTATGGCAAATATATCCCGTATCACTATCATCACAATCATGATTATTACCAGTAATATTACTGGTGTGAGTGCGGGCTGATATGCGCAAAAATAATACCAAGCCCGCAACTCATACTGAGCTGCGGGCTTTTTTTTTAATTTAAATTCATCAGTGTTGAGTAATATTTGTCTACGGGCAAATAGTTCAGGATAGTCACTCGGGAGAAGGGAATGCGAGTATTTAAATTTGGCGGTTCGTCATTAGCCGATGCAGAACGATTTTTAAGAGCGGCAGATATTATTGCCAGTAATGCCAAGCAAGGTGAAGTGGCGGTGGTTTTATCGGCGCCAGGCAAAGTCACTAATCATTTGGTTACTGTTATCGAGAGTGCGGTAACAACAGGCACAGCGACACAGCAAATAGCGGCACTAGAAACCATTTTCAATGAATTATTTAGTGGTATTAAAGCTGTTGAGCCTCAATTTAATCAACAGGCATTAAGTGCTAAATTGACATCAACAATTGAACAATTACAACAATATGTTCATGGGATCCGTTTATTAGGTTTATGCCCTGATAATGTGTATGCCAAAGTGATCAGTAAGGGCGAGCGTTTATCGGTTGCAGCAATGCAGTCTTTATTGGAAGCCAAAGGTCAGGCTGCTTGTTTGATTGATCCTGTGCAATATTTACATGCCGATGGTGATTATCTGGAAGCTCACGTCGATATTGAAATCTCCACTCAACATTTCCGAGATAATCCCCTTCCCGCAGGGCATGTTTGTCTTATGCCTGGTTTTACCGCGGGTAATGCTCAAGGTGAGTTAGTTACTTTAGGTCGTAATGGTTCTGACTATTCAGCGGCGGTATTAGCGGCTTGTTTACGGGCTGATTGTTGTGAAATCTGGACTGATGTTGATGGTGTGTATAGTTGTGATCCGCGTTTAGTTCCAGATGCACGGTTACTTAAATCATTAAGCTATCAAGAAGCGATGGAGTTATCTTATTTTGGGGCGTCAGTGTTGCATCCTAAAACCATTGCTCCGATCGCTCAATTTCAAATCCCGTGTTTAATTAAAAACAGTTTTAATCCTCAAGGTGCTGGTACGCTCATTGGCCAAGATACAGGTGAAGATCAGCTTGATATTAAAGGTATCACTACCTTAAAAGATTTAACTATGGTTAACGTTTCCGGTCCGGGAATGAAAGGCATGGTTGGTATGGCTGCGCGTGTGTTTGGCGCGATGTCTACGGCTGGAGTATCGGTAGTCTTGATTACTCAGTCATCATCGGAATACAGCATTAGTTTTTGTATCGAAACCCTTGATAAGATCGTTGCAAAAAAAGCATTAATTGCCAGTTTTGAGCTTGAATTAAAAGAAGGTTTATTAGAGCCAGTTGAGTTCAGTGATGATTTATCGATTGTTACTTTAGTCGGTGATGGTATGCGAACATCACACGGTGTGGCATCACGATTCTTCACCGCATTGGCTGAAGTTGATGTCAATATTGTAGCGATTGCACAAGGTTCTTCTGAGCGTGCTATTTCAGCGGTTATTCCACAAAATAAAGTCTCGGAAGCGGTTAAAGCGTGTCATGAAAATTTATTTAATAGCCAGCATACGTTAGATGTATTTGTGGTTGGTGTCGGCGGTGTCGGTGGTGAATTGCTCGATCAAATTCACCGTCAACAACAAAAACTCGCCCAAAAAGGGATTGTGATCCGTGTCTGTGGGATGGCAAACAGCAAAGGTTTATTGCTTGAGAGTCATGGTTTTGCACTGGATAGTTGGCGCGATCTGATGGGGGCGGTGAGTGAGCCATTGCAGTTACAACGGATGGTTGAATTAGTACGCCATAACCATATTATTAATCCGGTTATTATTGATTGTACCTCTGATCAAACCATTGCTGAGCAATATGCTGATTACTTAGCTGCGGGTTTCCACGTTATTACACCGAATAAGAAAGCCAACACTGCCAGTATGGCGTACTACCAACAATTGCGCCAAGCTGCGCGAGTCGGTCACCGTAAATTTATGTATGACACCACGGTAGGTGCTGGCTTACCTGTTATTGAAAATCTCCAAAACTTGCTTGCAGCAGGTGATGAATTAGTCCGTTTTTCTGGCATTTTATCGGGTTCTCTTTCTTATATTTTCGGTAAGTTAGATGACGGCATGAGTTTCAGTGAGGCGACGACAGTTGCACGTAATAATGGTTTTACTGAGCCTGATGCACGTGATGATCTTTCGGGCATGGATGTTGCTCGTAAGTTACTTATTTTAGCCCGTGAAGCGGGTTTGGAATTAGAACTTGATGATGTGGTAGTAGAACAAGCCTTGCCGCCAGGTTTTGATGTTTCGGGTTCGGTGGATGAGTTTATGGCACGGTTACCACAAGCTGATGCTTATTTCTCTGATTTAGCGGCAACAGCTGCAAAAGAAGATAAAGTCTTACGCTATGTGGGTGAGATTGAAAATGGCAATTGTAATGTCAAAATTGTTGCTGTTAATCCTGACGATCCGATGTTTAAAATCAAAGATGGTGAAAACGCGTTAGCCTTTTATAGTCGTTATTACCAACCGATCCCATTGGTATTACGGGGTTATGGTGCGGGTACTGAAGTGACTGCCGCTGGTGTGTTTGCTGATCTAATGCGTACATTAGGTTGGAAGCGAGGGATATAAAATGAGTGTTGTTGTTTATGCGCCAGCGTCGATTGGTAATGTGAGTGTCGGTTTTGATGTTTTAGGTGCGGCGGTTTCTCCTATTGATGGTTCTTTATTAGGGGATCGGGTTGAAGTTGCTGCTGGCACGACTGCATTTAGTCTGCAATGTGTTGGTGCTTTTGTGGATAAGTTACCGCAACAAGCCGAAGACAATATTGTTTATCGCTGTTGGCAAGTGTTTGCGCGTGAACTGGATCATAAAGGGATTCCTTTATTGCCCGTGGCTGTCACGTTGGAAAAAAACATGCCGATTGGTTCTGGTTTAGGATCTAGTGCCTGTTCTATTGTGGCAGCCCTTGATGCCTTGAATCAATATCATCAACAGCCGTTAACCAGCAATGAATTGCTGACTTTAATGGGAGAGATGGAAGGCGAAGTCTCTGGCAGTACCCATTACGATAATGTTGCTCCTTGTTTTCTTGGCGGATTACAATTTATGGTCCAAGAAATGGACATTATCAGTCAAGCTGTGCCGTGTTTTGATGATTGGTATTGGGTTATGGCGTATCCGGGTATTAAAGTCCCCACCGCTGAAGCGCGGGCAATTTTACCTGCTCAATATCGTCGCCAAGATGTGATTGCACATGGGCGTTACCTAGGGGGATTTCTTCATGCGTGTCATTCACGGCAGCCATTGCTCGCCGCGAAAATGATTCATGATGTTGTCGCTGAGCCTTATCGCGAAAAGTTATTACCTAAATTTAGCCAAGCGCGAAAATATGCGTTAGAAGCGGGTGCGATTGCGAGTGGTATTTCTGGCTCGGGGCCAACGATGTTTAGCATTTGTACCAATTTAGACGTCGCGCAGCGGTTAGCAAAATGGCTAACTGATAATTATGTCCAAAATGATCAAGGATTTGTCCACGTTTGTCGGCTCGATAAGCAAGGTGCAAAAGTCACAGGGAGTGAGTTATAACCATGAAGTTGTATAATCTTAAAGAGCACCAACAACAAGTCTCATTTGGCCAAGCGGTACGCCAAGGTTTAGGCCGTCAGCAAGGCTTGTTCTTCCCTGCACAATTACCGCAACTGGGTGATATAGATGCATTGCTAGCGATGGATTTTGTTAGCCGTAGTAGCAAGATTTTATCGGCATTTATTGGTGAAGAGCTAAGCTGTGAAACTGTGACTCAAATGGTTGATAGCGCTTTTCAGTTTCCAGCGCCGATTAAACACGTTAAAGATGGAGTGTATGCGTTAGAATTATTTCATGGTCCGACATTAGCCTTTAAAGATTTTGGTGGCCGTTTTATGGCGCAATCTTTAGCGGCGGTAACCGAGACTGATGGTAACATTACTATTCTAACGGCAACATCAGGTGATACAGGCGCTGCGGTTGCCCATGCTTTTTATGGCATGGATAATATTCAAGTGGTGATTTTGTATCCTAAAGGAAAAATTAGTCCTCTCCAAGAAAAGCTATTTTGTACACTAGGTAAGAACATTACCACTATAGCTGTAAATGGTACTTTTGATGATTGTCAGGCATTGGTAAAACAAGCCTTTGATGATGCAGAGTTACGTGATGATATTGGCTTAAATTCGGCCAACTCAATTAATATCAGTCGCTTAATGGCGCAGATTTGTTATTACTTTGAGGCGGTATCTCAATTATCAAAAGCTGAACGTGAACAATTAGTGATTTCCGTGCCGAGTGGTAATTTTGGTAATTTAACCGCAGGCTTATTAGCGAAATCATTAGGCTTACCCGTTAAACGTTTTATTGCGGCGACCAATGTGAATGATACCGTTCCGCGCTATTTACAAACTGGAGAGTGGACACCAAAGGCAACGGTAGCGACTATTTCAAATGCGATGGATGTCAGTCAGCCAAATAACTGGCCGCGTATTGAAGAATTATGTCAGCTTAAAGGCTGGGGCTTAAACGAGCTAGGCTATGGTGCGGTGGATGATCAGCAAACCGCGGTGACATTAAAGCAAATGTATGCTGATGGTTATTTGTGCGAGCCACATGGTGCGATTGCTTATAACGTGCTTGAGCAACAATTAGCGGACGGTGAAACGGGGTTATTCTTATGTACCGCGCATCCAGCTAAGTTTAAAGACGTTGTCGATGACATTTTAGGTACTGATCTGCCATTACCTGCGCCGCTCGCGAAACATAATGCAATGCCGCTATTATCCTTAGAGGCAGAGAATGATTTTGTTGAGATTAAGGCTATTTTGTACTCCGCGCAGCCATTATTATAATGGAATTGACGTAACAAAATGACACAAAAAAGGAGCCTCAGGGCTCCTTTTCTATTACAGCATCTTGCTCAAATCAAGACACTTACACTAGACCAAAAATTATAGGCTGCTAGTGAAAGTACGAGCGATAACGTCTTGCTGTTGTTCAGTTGTTAGCGAGTTAAAACGTACAGCGTAACCCGATACACGGATTGTTAGCTGTGGGTATTTCTCTGGGTGTGCAGCAGCGTCTTGCAGTGTTTCACGCTTAAGAACGTTAACGTTTAAGTGTTGACCACCTTCGATTTTAGCTGGTGCTTCGATAGCTAGTTCACGGTACTCAATGTCACCAAGATCTGCTTGTGCAATAACTTGGTCAGCATCGTAGCTGCCAGTTGCACAAACACAACGTGCTTCATTAGACTCGCTATCTAGGATCCAGATTGAGTTTAGTAGATCATCGTTTGCTGCTTTAGTAATTTGAATACCAGTAATCATAACTTTTCTCCAAGAAAATTGTTGTTAATTTATTCGTTTTCGTATTGAGCTGCCTATTATATAGCGTTCAATGCACATTTGTGTATTGATCTAGATCAAGTTACAACAAAAAACCTTAAATATAATAGGGCTGTTTTATTGAGCTAGGTCAATCTAACTGCATTTTACTGGGGAATCAACTAAAAACATCAAATTTAAAAAATAAGTTGAATGTTATTTTGTTGTAAAATAACAACATTTAAGAGTGTTAATGTATGCCTGTAGTGAATAAATTGTCGCTGTGGGTGGGTTTTTATGTTAAATGTCGCTGGTAACGTTACGTTGTTGAAATGTTATTTTGCGGTTATTTCTGAGAGTGGTTATGAAATTAATTGGCGCACATGTGTCTGCGGCTGGTGGTGTGTTTAATGCCCCTTCTAATGCCAAAGCTATAAATGCAAATGCATTCGCATTGTTCACAAAGAATCAGCGTCAATGGCAAGCTAAGCCATTAGAGGTTGATACCATAATGGCATTTAAAGCGCGTTGCCAACAGTTAGGTTTTGATGCGAGTGCTATTTTACCGCATGACTCTTATTTGATTAATTTGGGGGCGCCTGAACCTGAAAAATTACAAAAATCACGATTAGCTTTTATTGACGAGATGCAGCGTTGTCAGCAATTAGGGCTACACTTATTGAACTTTCATC
The DNA here is from genome assembly GCA_947039005.1 of uncultured Photobacterium sp. GTDB lineage: Bacteria > Pseudomonadota > Gammaproteobacteria > Enterobacterales > Vibrionaceae > Photobacterium. The sequence continues at coordinate 37,001 of CAMQXY010000002.1, read as the reverse complement.
CGGGGAGTCACTTAAAGAAAATTTCAGAAACGGCATGTTTAAAACTGATTGCTGAATCGATTAATTTAGCCCATCAGCAAGTGGATGATGTGGTTGCTGTGATTGAGAATACAGCGGGTCAAGGATCTAATTTAGGATGGCGATTTGAACACTTAGCTGAAATTATTGATCAAGTTGATGATAAAGCGCGTGTAGGTGTGTGTATTGATACTTGCCATACTTTTGCTGCGGGTTATGACTTACGTACTATGGAAGCGACAGAAGCAACGTTTACTGAATTTGATCAGGTTGTCGGTATGCAATATCTGCGCGCAATGCATTTAAATGACTCTAAAGGTGGCTTAGGAAGTCATTTAGATCGCCACCATAGTTTAGGTGAAGGGGCAATTGGCTGGGAATGTTTTCGATTCTTAATGCAAGATCATCGGTTTAATAATATGCCATTGATATTAGAAACTATTAACCCTGATATTTGGCATCATGAAATTGCAACTTTACGTCGTTTCGCACAAGAGGATTAATCAATGATTGCAAGCTGGCAAGCATTTATAGAACAACAACAGCAACTACCGTATTTTAATGATATTGAGCAAGCTGTTGCCGCAGCGCGTGCTGACGGTAAAATTGTTTTCCCACCATCAAAAGATGTGTTTAATGCTTTTTTTAGTACGCCTTTAATGGAGACTAAAGTGGTGATTTTAGGTCAAGATCCCTACCATGGCCCACATCAAGCACATGGTCTTAGTTTTTCGGTATTACCGGGGATTAAAACGCCACCATCATTAGCTAATATGTATAAAGAACTTGCGGCTGATATTAATGGTTTTGTGATTCCTGATCATGGGTATTTACAGCCTTGGGCACAACAAGGAGTGTTGTTGTTAAATACTGTATTAACCGTTGAACAGGGGCAAGCACATTCTCACGCAAAAATAGGCTGGGAGATATTTACGGATAATGCAATTGAATATCTTGAACAGCATACGCAGGGAGTGATCTTTTTATTGTGGGGGGCTCATGCTCAGAAAAAAGGTAAAAAAATAAACCTTGAACGGCATCATGTCTTAACATCTGCACACCCGTCGCCATTATCTGCTTATCGTGGTTTTTTTGGTTGTAAGCATTTTTCAATAACGAATACTTTATTGATGGGAATGGATAAACCACCAATTGATTGGCAATTATGATCAGTAAGGTGAGATATTTTTATTAGGAATAAAACGGCCAGCATAATGCTGACCGTTTTAATGATATTTTTTAAAAATCAAAATCATTATTTTTGAAACTACCGCACATATCCATGTCTTGTAGTTCTCGACGTAATCTTTGACGGTCTTTCAATGCTTCAATTTCGCGCCATTTTCTTTTTTCTGGTTTGGCACGAGAGCGGCGAGAAACAGTATCCGTTACCATCATATCATCGAATGCAAAGCTATCCATAAAGCACCTATCCCTACTTTTCGCTTGATGTAAGCGATTTGATCATTTATTACCATAGAATGAGCCAAAATAAAATTGAACCGTTTCTCATTTGTTACTAAAAGATGAAATTTTATGTGTATAACATCACAATTGTTGATTAGGTGATGAAAAAAAAACCTGTTTTAGTGTTAAATAAGGATTTTGTAGATTTAAAGGGGAGATTTTATTAAAGCCTCTAATTATATAAATTTAATTAATTTTTAAAGGGTGATAATCAGTAAATATTTGTTGTTGTGGATTTCCTAACACATTGTAAAAATTATGGGAACTACATCATTATTATTTTAATAAGGGCTTTATACTTTGTAGTTAAAGGTATGTTTTAAATTATTTAGTGGTAATAAGAAATACCGACAACGTATTGTTGTCATGATCGGTAACAGTAGTTTGTTGATGTTGTGTATCTAAAGACTGCGCTAAAAGGGTTTTATATCATTATTTATCGATCTGTGAAGGTGTAGATGTGACCAGTCAAATTAACTTTATCAATGATTTGTTGTGGGGATCGATATTGATATATTTGCTGATTGGTATTGGCATTTATTTTACCTATCGTCTCAATTTTATTCAGTTTCGCCATTTTAAACATATGTTTACGGTCATGAAACATAGCCGTAAATCAGATACCTCTGGTATCTCATCTTTTCAAGCATTATGTACCAGCCTTGCTGCAAGAGTGGGTACTGGTAATATGGCTGGGGTCGCGGTTGCTTTAACGCTGGGTGGCCCAGGGGCTATTTTTTGGATGTGGCTTATCGCCATGTTTGGCATGGCAACAGCGTTTGCCGAAAGTACATTAGCGCAATTGTATAAAACGCGTGATGATGATGGTCATTATCGTGGTGGACCTGCTTATTATATGGAGCGAGGGCTAGGGATGCGGTGGATGGGGGTAATATTTTCTATCTGCCTGATTATTGCATTTGGATTAGTCTTTAATGCTGTCCAAGCCAATTCAATTAGTCAAGCGACTCGGGTTGCTTTTGGGTGGCAATCTCAGTATGTCGGTTTTGGCTTAGTCTTATTAACAGGCATCATTATTTTTGGTGGTATGCGGACGATTGCGCGTACTGCTGAAATATTGGTGCCAACAATGGCGTTGTGTTACCTCGCATTGGCCTTGTTTATCATGTTGAGCAATATTGAACAGTTACCACATATTTTAATGCTTATTTTCCGCAGTGCGTTTGGATTTGGAGAGGCAGCATCTGGCGCGTTGGGATATACCATTGCTCAAGGAATGATTAATGGCTTAAAGCGAGGTTTATTTTCCAATGAAGCAGGTATGGGCTCTGCGCCTAATGCTGCAGCATCTGCAACACCTTATCCCCACCATCCCGCTTCGCAAGGTTATGTACAAATGTTAGGGGTATTTATGGATACTATCGTGATTTGTTCTGCAACTGTCGCGATTATTCTTATTTCTGGTGAATATGAACCACACAGCAGTATGACGGGAATTGAATTAACTCAAAAAGCCGTGAGTTCACAAGTTGGTGATTGGGGTTCAATTTTTATTGCAATTGCTATTTTCTTCTTTTCTTTTACTTCGCTTATTGCCAATTATTCTTATGCTGAAACCAATCTGATATTTTTAGAACATAATCATAAACTTGGACTAAATGTTTTTCGACTGGTGGTGTTATGTATGGTGATGTTTGGTGCAATGGCTGATTTACCGACAGTGTGGGCGATGGCTGATATCTCGATGGGAATGATGACGATGATTAATTTAGCCGCGATAGTGCTCCTTTCTGGGACGGTGGTTAAATTAGCACAGGATTATAATCGGCAGTTATCTTTGGGAAAAATACCGACATTTAACCGTTATGATTATCCGGAATTACATGCCCAGTTGGCTGATGGTATTTGGGATCAATCATCTTCACCATCTCCATTATCAATATCGTCTAGATTACGCTAATTATTGTTATACCTATTAATAAAATAGTCATAACCACGGTGGTTGTACGTGGTTTTTTTTAGCGATGGTGGTAGTCTAAATGAGTCAGACTTTAAAGGAAAAAGCCTTATGTTAATCGTGGTATCACCCGCAAAAACGTTAGATTATACATCGCCATTAGCGACTACAACGTTTACTTTACCTGAGCTTACACAGCATTCAGCTGAACTGATTGATGTGTGCCGTGAGCTTACACCGATGGATATCGCCAGCTTAATGAAGGTCAGTGATAAAATTGCCGGATTAAATGCCGCCCGTTTTGCAGAATGGCAGCCAGAATTTACGGTTAATAATGCTCGCCAAGCAATTTTGGCATTTAAAGGTGATGTTTATACTGGTTTAGCGGCAGAAACCATGACTGACGCGGAGTTTACTTATACACAGCAACATTTACGGATGCTGTCAGGGCTGTATGGTGTATTACGTCCGCTTGATTTGATGCAACCTTATCGATTAGAAATGGGGACGCGATTAACGAACCCTCGCGGTAGTAATTTGTATCAATTTTGGGGTGATATCGTCACGGATAAACTCAATGTTGCTGTTGCTGAACAAGGCGATGACATTGTGGTTAATTTGGCTTCTAATGAATATTTTAAAGCGGTTAAGCCTAAGCAACTTCAAGCGCAATTAATCACTCCCATTTTTAAAGATTGTAAGAATGGTGTCTATAAAGTGATCAGTTTTTATGCCAAAAGAGCCCGTGGAATGATGGCGCGTTATATTTTGGATAATCAGTTAACAACGGTTGCTCAATTACAGCAATTTGATCGTGCTGGGTATTATTTTGTTGCTGCAGAATCGACATCGACGGAGTTGGTTTTTAAGCGTGAACAGCAATAATTAGCGTAATAATATAAATTTAGTACCAAAAAAATAAGGCCAACGCATTCGCGTTGGCCTTGTTGTTTTATATTTGTTTTAAAAGAGAAAACTACGACTTAGCTTGGCTTTTTTTAGCCGCTTGTTTGATTTTCTTTTTCGCTTTCGCTTCTTTTACTTTCTTATCGACTTTTTTCTTTTTCTTTGCCGTATTTGATTTTTTGGTTTGTGGACGTAAGCCATGAATAAAGCGCTCAGGCACATCTTCTTGCATGTAACGGCTAATACGTTCCATCATGCCTTGGTCATGCGCTTCGACAAGAGCAATTGCTGTGCCTTTTTTTCCTGCACGAGCGGTACGACCAATTCGGTGTAAATACACTTCAGCAGTACGTGGCATATCGAAGTTAATAACATGGCTAATGTCGGGTAAATCAATACCACGTGCAGCAACATCAGTGGCAATTAATACGTTTACCACACCATCACGAAAACGAGTGATCATGTTAGTACGCGCAGCTTGTGCCATTTCACCTTGAATCCAGTTACAAGGGATGCCCATTGCGTCTAATTGACCGCGAAGGATACCTAGGCGTTCACGTGTTTTTACGAAAATGATGGTGCGTTCAGCTTGCTCAGTAATGATATTCGCAAGTAGAGCCAGTTTGTGATCCATGTTGTCACAACGAAGGTACATCTGTTGAATTTTTTTACGTTCGCGACGAGAAGGATCAGCATTCACTTCAAGTGGTTCATTCAAAATTGTTTCTGAGAATTCACGTACGCCTTTGCCTTCCAGTGTTGCAGAAAACAATAAGCTTTGACGACGCCAGCGACATTCATGGTTGATGCGCTCAACGATCTTACCAAAGCCCATATCCAACATACGGTCAGCTTCATCAAGAATAAGACATTCAATTGCGCGGCAATCAAATTTCTCAGATTCAATGTATTCCATCAAACGACCCGGTGTTGCCACCACGATATCTTGAGTTTTACCTAATAGTTCTGCGTGTTCATCGTAAGAAATACCACCAGTAATGGTAAATACTTTCAAGTTAGTGTACTTAGATAATGCACGAGCATGATCCGCAACTTGAATCGCTAGTTCACGGGTCGGTGTTAAGATCAGTATACGTGCAGGCCCCGGCTTTTTACGAGGGAAGTCTTGCAAGTGCTGAATCATCGGTAACAGAAATGCGGCTGTTTTTCCGGTCCCTGTTGGTGCAGAAGCCATGACATCTTTACCGTCAAGGGCATGAGGGATAGCCTGCGCTTGAACTACGGTTGGGCGGCTATAGCCGATCTCGTCAATCGCTCGTAATAGCTCGCTATCTAACTCTAATTCGGAAAAGTCTTTCACCAGTTATCTCTCCCAAGACAAATGCTAAATATGCTCTCGTCACTGTGCTTTGTAAGCGTAACCAGGGCATGGGTATTTATATTAAGGGGCGGCATTATAGCCACTCTTGGCGTAAGTAACACCGATTAAAACATAAAAACTTCAGTTAATGATGAATATTCGTTGTGACTTGACTGTATTTTATGTTGTTACAGACTACATCTTTAAATAAAAATCTTTAGTAAGCTTAATAAAATCAGAGGAATAGCTTCCTGCGCTATGAATACAGAGTTGATGCTGTTCAGTAATAGAACAATTTTTTGATAATTGGATTAATGTACGCATCAAGGGTTTATGCTCTGTAGTGCGTACATCACAACGACGTTGACAGTATAACCCGTAATCTAGTGCTTGCGTAATCAGTTGCTGGCCTTCATAGGCTGGTAATATCAAGTTAGCATTACCATGGGGTGTTAATAAATAACTGATCGTTGTGAGCAATTGTTGATGGTTCAAGCTATCGGTATGGCGCGCTGTTGCACGATGTTGTAATTGTGCTTGCTGACCGGCGTTAAAATAAGGTGGATTACAGATGATACTATCAATGGTTGCAGCAGGTGTGCGCTGACACCAATCAATAATATTATCTTCAATACAATGTAACCGATGATGCCAAGGTGATAATCCAAAGTTAGACGTTGCTGCAATGGCGGCGGTTGGATCTAATTCAATGGCAGTGATTGTGGTTGCTTGGGTACGCTGGGCTGCCATTAATGCTAATAAGCCACTGCCTGTACCAATATCTATAATATGGCCTTGTTGCGGCAAAGTCGCCCATGCACCTAATAATACTCCATCAGTACTGATCGGCATGCCACAGCCATGATCATTGATGGTAAATTGTTTAAAATTAAAGCTGCGACTCATTATTGTTTCCTTGGTTCACGGTATTACTGTTAGATTTGTAAATGTATAAAAATAGATAAAAAGGCTGTTATGTGAGCAAAAGTTAATCAATACCTTTGGTGGGTAATATTCCACGTTATTAATGTTAATTAATTGTTATGTCTTTTTTATAAGTATGGTGTTTGTTGCCTATAATGGACTTTTATTCTGTTATTTATGTTTTATGTGGTGACTAGTTTCAGTTTTTTGACTATATATCTGGATTATATGGTGTTTTTATCTGATCTATTGCTAAGATTACTCTTTTTGGTCATTATGCTAGAAGGCACGAAAATCATAGCAATATATAGTACGTGCTACTTATTATAAAAAATGCAGACATAATATATAACCCATTAGAGAGTGGAAGGTGCAGTTTGAAAAAAACACTCAAAGTAACAGATATTATCGCGCTTGGTTTTATGACCTTTGCGTTCTTTCTTGGTGCAGGTAACATCATTTTTCCACCATTAGCAGGGCAACTTGCGGGTGAGAATATGCTACCCGCAATGTCAGGATTTTTGGTTACCGCTGTAGGCTTACCTTTAATCGGTATTATTGCAGTCGCGATTGCTGGTGGTGGTTGGACAGGGTTAACTCGTGATTTACCGTCCAAAGTAGCGACCTTAATGGCAGTATTGATTTTTCTCATTATTGGACCTGCGTTCGCTGCTCCTCGTACAGGTCTTGTTGCCTATGAAATGGCAGTTAAACCGTTTATTACTGATGCAAGTCAAACCAGCTTAACTATTTTTTCTATCCTCTTTTTTGCAGTAGCGCTGTTCTTTGCTTGGTCTCGCGGTAAATTAATCGACATGATTGGTAAGTTCTTAACCCCAGCGTTATTTGTGGTGTTAACCGTGTTGGCGATTGCAGTCTTTATTAATCCACAAGGAACAATTGTTGCGGCTCAAGGTGATTATGTCACACAAGCTTTCACGACAGGTTTCCTTGAAGGTTATAACACCATGGATACCTTCGCAGCATTGATGTTTGGTATGCTCATTGTTGATGTGATCCGCAGTAAAGGTATTACGGATGAGAAAACGACTTGTACGTATCTTATTTATGCGGGTTTAATTGCTGCGGCAGGCTTAGCGTTTGTTTATGTTTCATTATTTTATCTTGGCGCAACCAGTGTAGGTATTGCTGGTGGTGTGGGTAATGGCGGTGTAATTTTAACGACGTATGTAATGGCGTTGTTTGGTCCGACAGGACAAATTATTCTATCAGCGATTGTATTACTTGCATGTCTAACTACTGCGATTGGTTTAATTAGTGCGTGTGCTGATTATTTCAGTACCCTAACACCTCTTTCTTATAAGAAGTGGGCGGTATTATTGGCCGTCGCGTGTGCAGTGGTTGCGAATGTTGGTTTGAATATGCTTATTACTTTATCAGTACCAGTATTGTTTGCATTGTATCCAGTGGCGATTGCATTGGTGGCATTAACACTGATTCGTAAATGGTTACCTAATCCACGTTTAGCGTATCGCGTTGTGTTATTGGTGTCGTTTATTTTTAGTATGATAGATGTTGCTAAGTATCTAAAAATTGATGTGTCAGTATTTAGTGCGTTACCATTATTTAATTATGGTATGGCGTGGGTATTACCTACAGTCGTTGCATTGATTGTGACTCGCTTTGTGGGTAAAGATAAGCAAAATGGTGATGATAACCATACGATTGTTATCTAATTACACGGTTATTAATAAATAAAAAAGGGATACTTTGGTATCCCTTTTTTGATCAAATAATGTCATGGAAACTAGAGTATTTGTGCGTATTCCAACATGATTTGTTCGCACCATTGTTGGATACGATCATCACTTAATTCATATTGGCTGTCTTCATCTAACGCAAGACCAACAAAAAATTCTTTATCAGCAGTTAATGCTTTTGAAGCCTGAAATTGATAGCTGTCATCATTGGGCCAATAACCAATAAATTGTACTCCAGTTGAACACAGTTGATCATGCAACATGCCCATCGCATCTAAAAACCATTCGGTATAGCCTTCTTGATCACCAAGACCAAATAGCGCTACGGTTTTCTGTTGTAATTGTAAGCCGTCAAGTTGTTGCCATACCGCTTCCCAATCTTCTTGGATCTCACCAAAGTCCCAGGTTGAGATGCCTAAAATCAACATGTCATACTGGTTCATTACAGTTAATGGCGTGTGCTTAATATTGTGTAATTCAATGATATCAGCCCCTAGGCACTCACGAATTTTTTCTGCTGCCATTTCGGTATAACAGGTGGTTGAGCCATAAAACAAACCAATTTTCATGCTGCATATCCTATGTTTTTATTTTTAATTAAAGTGTACTCGTTATCGTTCGCCAAGCTCAAGGTTAGCGTGGTATTGCAAGCGATAATATTAGGATTAATAAATGGATAACGAGGTTACTTTTTAGCTTAAATATCCTATCATGCGCTGAATACTGTGTTTTTATCCATGTGTTGAAACCGTCTTATTACACAGCTTATGGCGAGGTAAAAATGGTAACTGACGATGTTATTATTGAACGCTTTCTTGATGCGATGTGGATGGAACGAGGGTTATCAGAAAATACTCTTGCCTCTTATCGTAATGATTTAAAAAAATTACAACAATGGATGCAACCGCAAGCAATTGTTGTTTCTCATGCATCAATCGACGATTTACAACGTTATCAATTATGGTTATTTGACCAAAATTATAAACAAACCTCACGTGCACGGATGGTGTCGGCAATTCGACGTTTGTTTCAATATTTGTACCGAGAAAAAGTACGGATTGATGATCCCAGTGCGATGTTAGTGACTCCTAAGCTGCCTAAACGGTTGCCAAAGGATCTTAGCGAAGCGCAAGTCGAGGCGTTATTAGAAGCGCCTGATGTAAATGATCCACTTGAATTACGCGATAAAGCGATGCTGGAATTGTTGTATGCCACCGGATTACGTGTGACTGAATTGGTGACATTAACCATGGACAAAATCAGTTTACGTCAAGGTGTTGTGAGGATAACGGGTAAAGGCGACAAAGAACGATTAGTGCCGATGGGCGAGAATGCTGTTGATTGGATTGAGCAATTTATTGACAGTGGTCGGCCGGTGTTATTGGGTGAAAAAAGTTCGGATGTATTATTTCCAAGTCGACGTGCTCGCCAGATGACCCGTCAAACATTTTGGCATCGAATTAAATATTATGCGGTATTAGCACAGATAGACGCTGATACTCTATCGCCACACGTGATGCGCCATGCCTTTGCGACTCATTTGCTTAATTATGGAGCAGATTTAAGAGTGGTACAAATGTTGCTGGGACATAGTGACTTATCGACAACGCAAATTTATACTCATGTTGCGACAGAAAGACTAAAACAATTGCATCAAACACACCATCCTCGATCATAATTATCAAGCAAAGCGAAATTCAGCGCTGATATTTGTATTTAGAGTGGCTTTATTTATGCTATGTTCATAAAAAGAATGGTGTAATTGAAACTATATAGTAATGATCTCGGTCTATAGTTGTATCGGGATTGTCATCATTTTAAAGGGATAAAAAAATGCATTTTATTAGCCGCACAGTGCTAGCCACAACAATAGCCCTTACCGCTTTTTCTGCGGTAGCAAAGCCAGACGTAACGGCTATCACTAAACAATTATCAAATATTGGTTTAACACCAAGTTCAATTACAGCGTCGCCAATAGTAGGTGTAAATGAAGTTGTGACAGAACGTGGTGTTATTTATACCTCTGATGATGGACAATATTTTTTAGCGGGCCACTTATACCAAAATACGGGTGTCGAGCCTGTCAATTTAACTGAGCAAAAAATGGCACAGTTAAATAAAGCGAAATTAGCAGAGATGGATAAAGACATGATTGTTTATCCGGCTAAAAATGAAAAATATGTCGTTACCGTATTTACCGATACGAGCTGTGGTTATTGCCGCAAGTTGCATAATGATATGCAAGGTTATAATGATGCCGGTATTACCGTTCGTTACCTTGCTTTCCCGCGTGGTGGTGAGCGTTCAAGTAACTTTAACCAAATGAGTGCAATTTGGGGTGCTAAAGATCGTGTTAAAGCGATGCATGATGCTAAGAGCGGCACTTTTAATGAAGCAAATATCACCCCACGTCCTGATTTAGTGATGGAACAATATCAACTAGGTGTAGAGATGGGTGTTAATGGTACGCCAGCTATTGTGCTTGCAGATGGCACAATGATCCCTGGTTACCAGCCGCCTGCAGCATTACTGCAGTTATTGGATAACAAAGCGAAGAGCTAACCCAGACACATAATTGATATGTGTTATCGTTTATAAAAGCCTGATAGTGATATCAGGCTTTTTTGTTAACGGTGATTTAGTTAAGATGAAAAGATAATCCGTCCATTAAAGAAGCCGTTATTATGATAGAAATTAAACGCCGTCCTGTTGCCGACTCCCAAGGCTTCTCTAGTGAGATCCCTGCTATTTTACAGCGTATTTATGCCAGCCGTGGTATTACCAATGATACTGAGCTTGAACGCGGTGCTAAAGGATTACTTAATTATAATCAACTCTATGGTATGGCAGATGCCGTGGCGTTGTTAGTTACCGCACTCGCTAATAATACGCGGATTATTATTGTGGGTGATTTTGATGCTGATGGCGCAACCAGTTCAGCGTTATCAGTGCTGGCATTAAAAATGTTGGGTTGTCGTAATGTTGATTATTTAGTCCCAAATCGGTTTGATGATGGCTATGGGTTAAGCCCTGAAGTGGCACAACAAGCGATTGATCGTGGCGCTGAATTGATCATGACGGTGGATAACGGTGTCTCATCTATTGCTGGTGTTGCAGCAGCAAAGGCGCAAGGGGTACAAGTGCTGGTTACCGATCATCACTTACCGGGTGATTGTTTGCCAGCCGCTGATGCAATGGTAAATCCGAATCTTAATCAATGCGGTTTTCCATCTAAAGCCTTATGTGGCGTCGGCGTAGCGTTTTATCTAATGTTAGCATTACGTGCTGAGCTGCGTAATAACGGTTGGTTTGAACAACAAGCACTTGCGATACCAAACTTAGCGGAGTTACTTGATTTAGTTGCGCTTGGTACTGTTGCGGATGTGGTGGCACTTGATGGTAATAACCGTATTTTAGTTCATCAAGGTTTACAGCGTATTCGCGCAGGCAAATGTCGCCCTGGCATTCAGGCATTAATTGAAGTTGCTAACCGCGATCCTGCGCGTTTAGTGGCTAGCGATCTGGGCTTTGCTTTAGGACCACGTATTAATGCGGCAGGGCGGTTAGACGATATGTCGTTTGGGGTTGAATTATTGTTGTGTGACAATATTCAAGCGGCGCGTCGTATGGCATCAGAGCTCGATGCGCTTAACCAAACCCGTAAAGAAATAGAACAAGGAATGAAAGAAGAAGGCCTCGCCATTTGTGAGCGGTTGCAGTTTAACCACCAAGATATGCCTTATGGCTTAGTGCTGTTTCAACGCGATTGGCATCAAGGTGTGATTGGTATTTTAGCCTCACGGATCAAAGACAAATATCATCGTCCAGTGATTGCTTTTGCTGATGCAGGTAATGGTGAAATAAAAGGTTCATGTCGTTCTATTGTTGGATTACATATGCGGGATGTGTTGGATGTGGTTGATACCCAACATCCAGGGATGATTTTAAAATTTGGTGGCCATGCGATGGCGGCAGGACTAACCATTCCTGAATCTCAGTTAGACGCCTTTAGTGTGGCGTTTGATGCTGCCGTGCGTAATGTATTAGATGAAGATGCATTACAAGGTGTCTTGCTCAGTGATGGTGAATTACAGCCTAATGAATTGACATTAGAAACTGCAGAAACACTACGCGCAGGTGGACCGTGGGGACAACAATTCCCTGAACCGACCTTTGATGGCACGTTTAGATTATTGCACCAAAAGCTGGTGGCAGGAAAACACCTAAAAATAATGGTTGAACCATTAGCTGGCGGCAGTGTTATTGATGCAATTGCGTTTAATGTTGATCTGAAACTCTGGCCTGATGCCTCAGTACAGCAAATTGAATTGGTGTATCGCCTCGATGTGAATGAATTTCGAGGTAATCGTAGTGTGCAGTTGATGGTTGAACATTTAGCTGCAAAATAATGTGAGTTCTATTTGTGAGGGAGGCGTGGTGATGATCTTGGTCTTGACCGCCTAGATTGTCACCATATTACGATTAATTTTCTGATAACCTTTCTCTCCCTCTGTATATTCTATCTACAATTCGATAGAATCTTGCGGTTATATCTATTTCGGTAATGAAGCGTGGCGATGTTCGAAATTAATCCTATTAAAAACCGACTTGAGGATGTGTCAGCACGTACTGACACCCTTAGGGGGTACCTTTGACTATGATGCTAAAAAAGAGCGTCTAGAAGAGGTCAATGCAGAGTTAGAGCAACCAGATGTGTGGAATGAACCTGAGCGCGCTCAAGCGTTAGGTAAAGAACGTGCATCATTGGTCGCGGTAGTAGAAACGATCGATATATTAGATCAAGGCGTCGAAGACGTTGAAGGACTACTTGAGTTAGCGGTTGAAGAAAACGATCAAGAAACATTTGATGAGATTGAACCTGAGTTAGCTGAGCTTGAAGCTAAGTTATCTAAGTTAGAGTTTCGTCGTATGTTTGCAGGCGATCATGATAGTTCTGATTGCTATCTTGACCTTCAAGCGGGATCTGGTGGTACTGAAGCACAAGATTGGACTTCAATGATGCTACGCATGTATTTGCGTTGGGCTGATGCTAAAGGCTTCAAGAGCGAAATCATTGAAATGTCTGATGGCGATGTTGCTGGCTTGAAATCGGTTACTGTCCGTATTATCGGTGAGTATGCTTATGGTTGGTTACGTACAGAAACGGGTGTTCACCGTTTAGTACGTAAGTCACCATTTGATTCAGGTGGTCGTCGTCATACTTCATTTGCTTCTGCGTTTGTATATCCAGAAATTGATGACAATATTGTTATTGATATCAATCCTTCTGATTTACGTATTGATGTATACCGTGCTTCTGGCGCGGGTGGTCAACACGTTAACACCACTGAATCTGCGGTACGTATTACTCACTTACCGACAAATCTTGTGGTGCAGTGTCAAAACGATCGCTCTCAGCATAAGAACAAAGATCAAGCAATGAAGCAGTTAAAAGCGAAATTGTTTGAATATGAAATGCAAAAGAAAAATGCTGAAAAGCAAGCCAGTGAAGATACTAAATCAGACATTGGTTGGGGCAGTCAAATCCGGTCGTATGTATTGGATGACTCCCGTATAAAAGATTTACGTACTGGGGTGGAAAATCGAAACACCCAAGCAGTACTGGACGGTGATTTAGACCGTTTTATTGAAGCTAGCTTGAAATCAGGTCTTTAACCGAATTTCAGTAAAATTTTAAGGGATACCCCATGACTGACCAAGTACAAGATGAGAATAAACTGATTGCTGAGCGTCGTGCTAAATTAGACATGATCCGCAAAAACTGCAAAGCAAATGGCCACCCAAATGATTTTCGTCGTGATAGTTTAGCGGCAGATCTAGAAGCAAAATACGGTGAAATGACTAAGGAAGAGCTTGAAGAAGCCGGTCATGTATATGCAATCGCTGGCCGTGTTATGGCTAAGCGTGGTCCTTTCCTTGCAATCCAAGATGTGTCTGGTCGTATTCAGGCTTATGCATCTAAAGATGTTCAGAAAGAGCTAAAAGAAAAATATTCTGGTCTTGATATCGGTGACATCATCGGTGTTAAAGGGGTACTGCAAAAATCAGGTAAAGGTGATCTTTACGTTGAGATGGATAACTACGAGTTGCTAACTAAAGCACTACGTCCATTACCAGAAAAATTCCATGGTTTAACTGACCAAGAAATGCGTTACCGTCAGCGTTATGTTGATCTAATTGTGAATGACGATTCTCGTCGTGCATTTATTATTCGTTCAAAAGTGGTTTCAGCGATCCGTAATTTCATGGTAACAAAAAACTTCATGGAAGTTGAAACGCCAATGATGCACGTGATCCCTGGTGGTGCAACAGCACGTCCATTTATCACTCATCATAATGCGCTAGATATCGACATGTACCTACGTGTCGCACCTGAGCTTTATCTTAAGCGTTTAGTGGTTGGTGGTTTTGAGCGTGTGTTCGAAATTAACCGTAACTTCCGTAACGAAGGTCTATCTCCACGTCATAACCCAGAATTCACAATGATGGAATTCTACATGGCGTATGCTGATTACCATGATCTTATGGATCTTACTGAAGAAATGCTAAGCAGCGTTGCGATTGATGTTCTTGGTTCTTCAAAAATGCCTTACGGTGAGTTTGAAGTTGAATTTGCAGGTCCTTACGCTCGTATTAGCATGTTAGATGCGATCAAGAAATACAACCCAGAGCATGCAGAAATCCAAGCATTAACTTATGAAGGCGTTGCTGATCGTGAGCTAATGGTTAAGATTGCTAAGTCTGTACATGTTGATGTTGAAAGCTTCTGGACATGTGGTCAGCTATTAGAAGAGATCTTTGGCGAAACTGCTGAAACTCAACTAATGCAACCTACATTCATCACTGAATACCCAGCAGATATCTCACCACTTGCTCGTCGTAACGATGAAAACCCATTCATTACTGACCGTTTTGAATTCTTCATCGGTGGTCGTGAAGTCGCTAATGGTTTCTCTGAGCTTAACGATGCACAAGATCAAGACCAGCGCTTTAAAGCACAGGTTAATGCTAAAGATGCGGGTGATGATGAAGCAATGTACTACGACGCAGACTACATTACTGCGCTAGAGCACGGCTTACCACCAACAGCGGGTCAAGGTATTGGTATTGACCGTCTAGTAATGTTATTTACTAATACACATACTATTCGTGATGTTATTTTGTTCCCGGCTATGCGCCCACAAACAAATAACTAATCGAAATGTTATAAAAAAACCATCGCTGAGGCGGTGGTTTTTTTTTGCTTCAAAAAAAGGAGTCAAAAAAGTGACAAATATCAGCTTATAAGATAGCAATCTAAGCAACATCAATGTTTTATATTATCCTAACTAAATTATACTAAACAGGTTGCACTTGTTCGTATATTATTAATACAGCAGTTGTTAGATGTAATAAGAGAGAAAATTGCTTAATTCATGGAGGGACGAATGACTATCGGGACAGTAAAAAAACCTAAGGCTATTATTTCTAATACCTTAGTTGTTTTTGGCGGAAGTAATCAAAGGTGGCTTCCAGCGATGGAATCTGCTGGTTGGTTATGTCATCGTTGCTACGATTTACGGACAGCTGAAACCTTACTGTTAGATATCGGCCCGTGTATTGGTGTGGTCGATCTTAGTCATGATGATTTTAGCATTCATAGTTTTTCAGCGATGGTGAATCGTAATAAACAAGTGCGTTGGATTGCGTTAGTACGAGATGATCAACTTACTAATGAAGCAATTGGGCAATTCATTGTTAATTTTTGTCTCGATTATTTTTCTGTTCCTATTCCTCCCGAGCAATTATTGCAAACTATTGGTCATCAGGTTGGGATGTTGAATTTAGAACGCCAAGTATGGCCACAATTAGGTAATTTTGGACTGCAAGGATTACAAGGCTCTACTGCAGTAATGAAAAAATTGCGTGATCAAGTTAAGCGTATCGCGTTAAGTGACGTAGCCGTAGTGATCAGTGGCGAAAGCGGTACTGGGAAAATATTAGTCGCGGATGCTATTTTTAAAGCTTCAGCACGTGCTAAGCAACAGGTTGTACGGGTTAATTGTGAAACGATAACCGCTGATTGGATGATTGAGACCGACTCTGGCATGCAGTGTGTGTTTGAAGCGGCAAATAATGGGGTATTGATACTTGAAGAATTTACAGCATTAACTGATAGTTGCCAGCAATTGTTATATCAAGTATTGGCTGAAGGCAGTTATTACGGGGTTGATGGTAATGCTATCAGTGTTGATATTCGAGTTATGTCGATCACTAATCACTCTCTTGAGCATTTATCAACATTAGCTACGTTACGACGCGAGTTATATTTCCGTTTAAATGTGGTGTCATTGACGGTGCCACCATTACGTGAACGTAGTGATGATATTATTTTTTTGGCGGAATTTTTATTATTAAAATATGCTCGTCAATATAATAGTGTCGCTAAAAGTTTATCTGAGCAGGCACAAGCGATGTTAATGCAATATCCGTGGCCGGGTAATGTACGTGAATTAATCTGTCAAATTAAACGGGCAGTGTTGTTAGCTGAAAGTAAATGTATTGAGGCTGAGCAATTGGATATTCCACGCTTAGTTGATGATAAATTAAGTTTGAAGAAAATTCGTGCAGAATCTGAACGTAATGCATTATTAACCGTATTAGAAAACAATAAAGGTCAAATATCTGCTGCTGCACGAGAACTGGGTGTCTCGCGTGCAACCATGTATCGCTTGTTGAATAAACACGAATTGATCCCACCTTCTCGCTGTTTTCGCCAAGGGCATGTATAAATAACCGTTGGTACTTGTTAATAATGAGGGTAACGATAAATGTTTATTTTGTCGTTTGAGTTGCTGGTCACTGTGATATGACACATGCTTAAATCGTATGTTATTAACCACATGATATTACGTCTTATTGATCCCTACGATGAATTTTCAGATAATGGGCTGGAATGTACTTGCGCACAAGATATGGTATTAATATTTTAACCATTCGTGTTGATATTTAAATAAAGTGTCGTTGCAGTAATTGTGCGGTAAATTGTTTTTTTAAATAGAAACCACGCGGTAAGGTTTTAATGGGTTGCCCATTTGCACCATACGCTTCGGTGAGTGCTTTACTGTTAGCGGCTTTCGGACGTAATTGCAGTACTTCACCATGACGAGCGGTAATGCTCTCCACTTGTCCTAATACAATCATATCCATTAACTCTTCCCAATCTTGTTGCAATTGTTGCTGTTCTTGCTGATTTGGACTCCACAGTAAGGCTGAACCAACATGACGATCTTCAACTGGAATATCACGTTCACCTTCAACGGGTACCCATAATACTCGTGCCAGTTTTTGCCGAATATGACTAGTTTGCCATTGCAAACCTTGAACTCCAATTAAGGGCGCAACACAGACAAAAGTGGTTTCTAACGGCTTACCTTGATAACTAATAGGAATGGTTTTTAGTTCAATACCAAGTTCAATAAAATCGGGTACAGGTTTGCTACCAGCGGTTGCACCTAAATGCCATTCTAGTAATTGTCCAACCCAACCTTTATCACGCTTTAGATCTGGTGGTGGGATCATGCCAGCAATATAAGCTAATTCTCCCAATGTCATCCCTGCCAATTGTTGGGCTCTATTGAGTAATTCGGCTTCTGTTTTTGGTGTGGGTAGCATCGGTTTGATGATCATAAAGCGTCGCGATAACCCGTAATATTGAGGACTGAGAAGAATTGAATAATACCATATCATCACTAGATCATGTGTGAGGATCGAGGTTGATCTTATGGTTTTATTGATTATCAGTGTTTAGTGATAATCAATGGACGACGGTTATTTAACGTTAAGATAAAAATAAAAAGATATCCACAGCTTTTTTTTTGAAAATATTTCACTGTAATATAACTGGATATTTATACAGTAATTAGGTGTTAAAATAATCGCTATGATTAGTTATTATTCGTTGTTGGTGAGGTGGTTTTATAGCAAAAGTCATTATTGATTATTCTTTAACCGATCGTTTTTTGGTGATGTGAAAGTTGTCTTTATTTTAATTTATTATAGATTGATATTGTTTTTATCTTTATGTTTATAAAGGTTAAAAAGTATTTTATGTTGCTGGTGTTATCAATTTATAAGATATTGTTAGTAGCTGTAATCGGCTTTTTTTAGGTTTCTGCACAAATCTATCCACAGAAATAGTGAATAAATGTGGGGTATGTCTCACTTGACTGTTTGTAAACTAATCATTGAGCCAAAGTTATCCAGAATGTCAGTTAAATTGTGTAAAACCTATAGATATTAATGAATGTTTGTTTACCGATCCCGTCTACTATGAAAAAATCACTATTAATAGATATTTATACTTGAGGTCGTCCAGTGATTGATGGCGATGGATACCGCCCTAATGTAGGGATCGTTATCTGCAATGGCCATGGCCAGGTATTTTGGGCTCGACGATATGGACAACATTCTTGGCAGTTTCCGCAAGGTGGTATTGATGAAGGTGAAACGCCTGAACAAGCCATGTACCGCGAATTGTATGAAGAAGTAGGATTAACCAAAAAAGATGTCAGGATTATTGCGTCAAGCCGTCATTGGCTACGTTATAAATTACCTAAGCGTCTTGTACGGTGGGATTCAAAACCTGTTTGTATCGGTCAAAAGCAAAAATGGTTTTTGCTGAGTTTGGAATGCGATGAGTCCAAGGTCAATATGCAGCGTGGTGTTACACCAGAGTTTGATGGTTGGCGCTGGGTAAGTTATTGGTACCCAGTAAGACAGGTTGTCTCTTTTAAGCGTGATGTATATCGTCGTGCCTTAAAAGAATTTGCAGCTGTTGCGATGCCATTTAAAGAATGGAAAGAACGTAAATTTAAGCGCATTAAGAATAAGCGCGGCTAGCAAGTAGAGGTTATTGGCTCACAGGGAACAATTAAAGGCTCGTTATGCTGACACAGCTAAGAGAAATTGTTGACAAGGTTGTCAGCGCTCACACATTGATTGATGCATTAGATCAATTGGTATCAAATACTACTCTGGTAATGAAGACCGATTGTTGTTCGGTGTACATTGCTGATCATCAGCGTCAGGTTTATAACTTGATGGCGACACAGGGATTGAATAAATCTCGGCGGCGTATCAGTTTACGCTTTGATCAAGGATTAGTAGGGTTAGTGGGTCAA
Source organism: uncultured Photobacterium sp. (assembly GCA_947039005.1). Classification (GTDB taxonomy): domain Bacteria; phylum Pseudomonadota; class Gammaproteobacteria; order Enterobacterales; family Vibrionaceae; genus Photobacterium. Next base: position 17,543 of record CAMQXY010000002.1, on the reverse strand, counting down.
CGAGCCGAGCCATTAAATATTGCAGATGCCCATATACACCCCCGTTTCAAACACCTACCAGGGATCGGAGAGGAATCTTTTCGATCCTTTTTTGGCACCCCAATTATTCATCAGCGTCAGGTCTTGGGCGTTATTGTGGTTCAACAACGCGAGCAGCGTGAATTTACTGAGAGTGAAGAATCTTTTTTAGTCACACTTGCTGCCCAGTTAGCAGGTATTTTAGCGCACGCTAAAGCGCAAGGAATGTGGTTTGAGAAAGGTAATCGTCTTCATTTAACCGGTTCAGCAGCTTCAAGTGGTGTCGCTATTGCGAAAGCATGGTGGGATGATACTCAGCCACTATTAGAACATGTTGCGCCCGCATCATGTTTAAATATACATACAGAGCAAGAACGATTAACAATTGCGATTGATTCTGCAGGTAAAGAATTTCGTCGTTTACGTAAGCGTTTTGATAGTGACTTACAAAAAGAAACCCTCGCTATTTTTGATTTATTTAGTCATTTACTTAATGATCCGTTATTAAGAAAAGATCTTAAAGCGCGGATCGATGCTGGCGATCAAGCGGAATGGGCGATTCGACAAGTGGTTGAAGCTTATTCTAACCGTTTTGCGAATATGAAAGATCAATACCTTAAAGAACGTGCGCGGGATATTCGTGAATTAGGACAACGGTTGCTGTATTTTTTATGTGATGATAAGCCTAATGAGCAGCAATGGGATGAGCCTATTGTTCTTTTAACTCGAGAATTAACCGCGGCGATGTTGGCAACAGTACCAATAGGTAAGCTTGCCGCGGTAGTTGCACAAGACGGTGCCGCTAATTCTCATGCGGCTATTTTATCGCGTGCATTAGGTATACCTACTATTATGGGCGTTGATTTCACACCCCATACAGTACACAACAATGTAGTCGTAGTTGATGGTTACCGTGGTGATTTATTGGTAAACCCTAATCGGCATGTATTAGCGGAATATCGACGTTTACTGCGTGAAGACAATGAATTGGAAAAGATCGTCGAAGGTGATCAACAACAACATGCAGTGACCAAAGATCAGCAACGAATTATGGTACATATTAACGCTGGATTAAGTGCTGATTCGCATTTAGCGTTAAATAAAGGTATTGATGGCGTTGGCTTATATCGTACCGAAGTGCCCTTTTTGCTTCAACGAAGTTTTCCTTCTGAAGAAGATCAAATTAACCAATATCGTACCATTTTACACACTTACCCTCATCAACCTGTGGTGATGCGTACCTTAGATATTGGTGGTGATAAACCCTTACCTTACCTCTCGATTGAAGAAGATAATCCTTTTCTTGGCTGGCGCGGGATTCGGTTTACACTCGATCATCCTGAAATATTCATGATCCAAGTACGAGCAATGTTACGAGCAAGTATTGGCTTGGATAATATGGATATTTTATTGCCGATGATTTCAGGGATTAATGAACTGGATGATGCCAAGGCGATTATTGAACGTGCGTATGCCGATGTTGCCCAAACAGCATTAGCTGCTGGACAACAACTGCATAAGCCGCGAATTGGGATCATGATTGAAGTGCCGTCGATGTTATATCAACTCCAAGCGTTAGTAGGTCGGGTTGATTTTATCTCGGTGGGGAGCAATGATTTAACCCAATATTTATTGGCCGTTGATCGTAATAATGCGCGAGTAGCCAGTGTTTATGATGCACTCCATCCCGCAGTGTTACATGCGTTAAAACATATTGTTGATAGTGCTGAAAAATATCAATTACCAGTGTGTGTCTGCGGTGAATTGGCGGGGGATCCTGTTGGGGCATTATTGTTAGTCGGGATGGGCTATCGTTCATTGAGTATGAATGCGCGTAATGTCGCCAAAATTAAATATATTTTGCGGCACATTAATGGTGCTGATATGACATTATTGGCGACTCAGGTGCTACAGGTCGATGTTGCTGATGATGTGCGTAAATTAACAACGGCATTTATTGAACAGCATCAACTGGGCGGCTTTATTCGAGCGGGTAATAAATAATGGTGGTGTATATTGAAAAATTTAATGGGTAGTGAATATGCATGAAAGCATGATGTGGCTTTTTTCGATGTGCTTAATTTTAGGCTCAGTGGTGGGTTTATTAGCTGGGTTACTTGGGATTGGTGGTGGTTTATTGGTAGTACCAGCATTGGTGTGGTTGTTACCGCAAGCGGGTATTGCGCCATCAATGTTAATGCATATTGCTTTAGCAACGTCATTAGCCAGTATTGTGATGACTTCAATGGCCTCTGCTCGCAATCACTTTAGATTGGGAAATGTTGATTTTTCAGTGGTTAAAGTGTTGGCACCAGGGATCATTATTGGGGGGCTTGGTGGTAGTGTGGTGGCTGAATTAGTACCAGCGCAATATCTACCGAAAGTGTTTGCGGTAATTGTGTTGTTATTAGCATTACAAATGATGTTATCGCTACGAGTCACCCATTCTCGACCATTGCCTAGTGCACTAGCATCGGCTGCTGGTGGTTGTGTGATCGGATTATTATCGAGTTTAGCTGGTATTGGTGGCGGTTCATTAACGGTGCCATATTTGAGTTATTTTGGGATTGAAATGCGTCGTGCGATTGGCTCGGCATCGTTAGTCGGTTTTCTTATTGCTGTCTCAGGCATGATTGGGTTTATTTTTGCTGGCGTCGGCAGTGCTGATTTACCTGCTTACAGTGTTGGCTATGTTTATTTACCTGCATTAGTGGGTATTGCTGCTACCTCAATGATCACCACCCGCTATGGGGCTGCATTGGTGACACGTTTACCCACTGCAACTCTTAAAAAGATGTTTGCCATACTGCTGTTGATTATCAGTATTAAAATGTTCATGAGTTGATATTGGCTAGCTTTAAGTCAGTTATCTTCTGATAGAATTAAAAGTAACGACTTTAGACGCCTAGCTTTTGCTGGGCGTCATTAATTTAACGGGTAGGACGATGAAACAGTACTTAGCGTTATGTCAGCGAATTGTTGATGATGGTGTATGGATTGAGAATGAGCGTACAGGGAAACGTTGTCTAACGGTTATTAATGCCGATTTAACCTATGATGTTGCTAATAATCAATTTCCATTGATCACTACTCGAAAAAGCTTTTGGAAAGCAGCGATTGCTGAATTACTGGGTTATTTGCGCGGCTATGATAATGCGGCTCAATTTCGTGCGATTGGTTGTAATACATGGAACGCCAATGCCAATGATAACCAAGCATGGCTCGATAATCCGCACCGTAAGGGTGAAGATGATATGGGGCGTGTCTATGGTGTTCAAGGTCGTCGCTGGCAAAAAGCGGATGGTACAGTTATCGATCAACTAAAAAAGATTGTTGATGACTTAACCAAAGGAATTGATGATCGCGGTGAAATTTTGACGTTTTATAATCCGGGTGAGTTTGATATGGGTTGTTTACGTCCGTGTATGCACACTCATACGTTTTCATTACTAGGGGATACTTTGTATCTCACCAGTGCTCAACGTTCTTGTGATGTGCCGCTAGGGCTTAATTTCAATCAAGTTCAAGTGTTTACGTTACTTGCGTTAATGGCTCAAATTACGGGTAACAAACCGGGTCAGGCTTACCATAAAATCATTAATGCTCATATTTATGAAGATCAATTGCCATTAATGCGTGATGAGCAATTAACACGCACGCCATTTGCATCGCCACAATTAATTATCAACCCTAAGATCACTTCGTTAGAAGATTTAGAAACATGGGTAACCTTAGATGATTTTGAGGTGGTGGGTTATGAGCATCATGCGCCAATTCAATACCCATTCTCGGTATAACAATACGATTATCTAGCTCGATGACCATAATTTATTGATGGTAAATTAGAGATAACAAAAAGCCCCGCACAATTGCTTGTGCGGGGCTTTTTATTTAACTGTGCTATTTAACTCAGCGTAACGATTAAGCAGTAAACGCTAGGATTGAACCTGGGATAGCAATGAATACTAGGCCAAGGTAACCCGCAACAGCGGCTTTGTTCTTCGTTGCTAAATCGCTAAGGAAGAACGCGCACTTAAGTGGAATTTCACGTAAGAACGGTACACCGTAAATCAATACTGTCGCTAACACGTTAAAGCAGAAGTGTACTAGTGCAATCTGTAGTGCAAACACTGAATGATCACCCGATACTGCGGTTGCAGCCAGTAGTGCAGTGATACAAGTACCGATGTTTGCACCAAGGGTGAACGGATACACTTCACGAACTGTTAATACACCTGTACCTACTAGCGGTACCATCAAACTTGTTGTTGTTGATGATGACTGTACAAGAACTGTTACCGCTGTACCTGAAGCAATACCATGTAATGGACCGCGACCAATAGCGTTCTTTAGAATATCACGTGCACGGCCAACCATTAGGCCTCGCATTAGACGACCCATTAGCGTAATAGAGACAAAAATCAACGCAATACCTAGGATGATTAGACCAAAACCACCGTTTTGACCAAATACTTCTAGTGGACCTTTTACTAAATTAACTGCAGGTTCAGTTAACGGCTTCATGAAATCCATGCCGCTCATGCTCATATCGCCCGCTTTTAAGAACGGTGAGACTAACCAACCTGATAACTTATCAAGAATACCAAACATCATTTCCAATGGTAAGAAAATGGCAACGGCTAATAAGTTAAAGAAATCGTGTACCGTAGCACTTGCAAATGCGCGACGGAATTCTTCTTTACAACGAGCATGACCTAAACTAACTAACGTATTTGTTAATGTGGTACCGATATTGGCACCCATTACCATTGGAATCGCCGTTTCTACAGGTAAACCACCGGCTACCAAACCAACAATAATTGAGGTTACAGTACTTGATGATTGAATAAGTGCTGTGGCAATTAAACCAATCATTAAGCCTGCAACTGGGTGAGAGGCAAATTCAAATAATGTTTTTGCTTGCTCGCCTACAGACCATTTAAAACCGCCGCTGACCATAGATACAGCAACGAGTAACAAATATAGCATGAACGCTAGGTTGGCCCAGCGGACCCAACGCATAGAGCTGAACTTAGATGCAGCAGTAGTGGCTTGGGTAGTCATAATCATTTCTCCATGACAGGAATATGTCGTTTGGGTGTCATTTTGTTGAAATCTGCGTGAATAGTAGTTTGGTTATATTTCAGAAATATTACACTGAGTGTCATAAATGAATATTTGTATGGGCTTTGTCAGTAAAATGAGAGGGCAAACGATTAAATTGCACAATGTCAGGTTGCATTAATATGACCTAGTAGATTGTTTCTAATTAGTTTTTAATGATTTTAGTTTTTAGAGTTAAAAATTATAGATATATGGTTATTTAAAGTAAAATTTTGCTATTTTTTTTGTTTTTAGTATAAACCTGATGCATGGAACTGAATTAACAATGCGGATATAGTAGCGGTATAGATACAACTACTCGGTAAAACCGAGTAGTTGTATCTATACAAACGATTGTTCAGTTTGTAAGTCTGACGTTTACACTAAATTTAATTGAGATGACCAAGTATGTTGCTACCCTTAGTAAGTAAAGCAGCTTGGATCGCGTGGATAATATAGTTAAAGGAGTGACGGTCGATGACCGATGCTATTCGTAAGTTTCTTAAATTAGAATCAGCTGGCGGTATTATTCTTATCATCGCTGCATTAATTGCAATGGTCATTGCTAACTCACCGTTGGCATCTGTGTATACCGAAACGTTACATAGTTACATTGGTGGGCTATCTGTTGCTCACTGGATCAATGATGGCTTAATGGCTATTTTCTTCTTTTTAATCGGATTAGAAGTTAAACGTGAGCTTATTGAAGGCGCACTTAATACCAAGGAAAAAGCGATATTTCCTGCCATTGCCGCTGTTGGTGGAATGATTGCGCCTGCATTAATTTATACGGCGTTTAATTATGGCGATCCGATGGCAGTCAAAGGTTGGGCAATTCCTGCTGCAACTGATATTGCTTTTGCATTAGGTGTGATGGCATTACTGGGTAAACGAGTACCTGTTAGTTTAAAAGTATTCTTATTAGCGCTGGCTATTATTGATGACTTAGGTGTGATTGTAATCATTGCTTTATTCTATAGCTCTGATATATCGACGATTGCATTAGTAGTCGCTTTTGCAGCAACGGCAACACTGGTTATTATGAACTTGAAGAACATCACCAGTATCCCACTATATTTAATTGTCGGTGCTATTTTATGGTTCAGCGTGCTGCAATCAGGTGTTCACGCAACGTTGGCGGGTGTGGTATTAGGCTTCGCTGTACCATTAGCGGGTAAAGATGGTCGTTCAGATACACATTCACCACTTAAAACGATTGAGCATGCTTTACATCCTTATGTAGCATTCCTAATCTTGCCATTATTTGCTTTTGCTAATGCGGGTATTTCACTAACAGGTGTGTCATTGGCGAGCTTATCATCAATGTTACCTGTCGGTATTGCTGCCGGATTATTTATTGGTAAACCAGTCGGCATATTTACTGCATGTTTCATTGCCGTTAAAACTGGCTTAGCTAAATTACCTGATGGGATTAACTTCAAACATATTTTTGCAGTCTCCGTCCTATGTGGTATCGGCTTTACGATGTCGATTTTCATCTCATCACTGGCGTTTGTTGGTGCTGATGAGAGCTTTGCGACTTATTCACGACTTGGGATCTTATTAGGTTCGACTATCGCAGCTGTTGCCGGTTACATCATGTTGAGTAAGACATTACCTAAATCAGAGGTGTAATATGAAAACGTTGTTAGTTGTTATTACGTGTTTATTTTCACTACCAAGTGTTGCTGCAAACTATCAGCAGTGTATCAATGGTGACCGTTCTGAGTTATGCCAAGCATACTTACAAGGGATCAACGATGCTAAAGCGCTAGCAGTAAAAACGCCTACAGTACGTGAAAGCTCATTTCGCCAACGTGCGTTAGAACAGCGTGGTGGTGAGCGGGTACGTAACTTAGAACGACTGCAACGTTAATTGCAACTCAAAGACGATCTTGGTTTGATTTTATTATAAATTATGTCGTCAAACATTGAACAGCCCAGTGGCACAGCGTAAGCTTTGCCGTTGGGCTTTTTTATTTAAATCGTGGCAATGTCTCACTTAAACTATAACCATCTTTATTATTTTTGGATGGTCTGCAAGCAAGGGTCAGTAACGAAAGCGGCTGATGCATTATTTCTCACCCCCCAAACGGTGACCGGTCAAATTCGGTCATTAGAAGATCGTTTGAAAGGCAAGTTAACCAAACGTGTTGGACGTAATATTGAACCAACTGAACTCGGTCAATTAGTATTTAAATATGCTGATAAGATGTTTGATTTAAGCTATCAAATGCTTGATCGTATTAATTATACCCAACGTGATAACCAATTATTTGAAGTTGGGGTTGCTGATGCTTTATCAAAACGATTAGTGAGTCAGGTGCTGTTAGAAGGTATTCCTGATGATCAACGGATCCAATTAAGTTGTTTTGAATCGACTCATGAAATGTTGTTAGAGCAGTTATCACAACATAAATTAGATATGATTTTGTCTGATTGTCCAGTCAGTTCGACACAGAATCCAGGCTTATACAGTAAGAAATTGGGCGAGTCAGCGATGAGTTTTTTTTGTACCGATGATTTATCAGATGCTGATTTTCCTGCCTGTATTGAAGATTATAAGCTGTTAGTACCCAGTCGACGTTCTGCAATGGGACGCAAACTGCATCAGTGGTTTGATCAACAAGGTATTACGCCTAATATTTTAGGTGAGTTTGATGATGCGGCATTGATGAAGGCATTTTCTTTCTATCATAAATCGATGTTTATCGCACCGTCCATTTATGCAGATGAACTGATAAGCACCAGTCGTGTCCATGAAGTGAAGCGAGTGACGGATATTTGTGATGAGTATTTTGTTATTTTTGCTGAGCGAATGATCATGCACCCGGCAGTAAAACGTATTTGTGCCGCTGATTTCAGTAAATTGTTTTGATTGATTAACGCCTTAGCTTTTTTAAGGCGTTAATCGTTGTTGTTATTCTTATTCTTGAGTATGTATTGCTGCGTGGTCTGTTGTTTGTTTTTCTTTGTCTTCTTTATCTTTATCTTTAGCGGAGATTGAAATACCTGCGGTTAAGTTATAGCGCATTGCATCTTCAAACGACCAATCAACCACGGTTAAATCTTCGCGTTTCACTAGTGTTGTAATCCCCGCTATTTGATAACTTAGCGGAAACAGTACCGGAACCCAATCACCTTCAGGTAATGCGTTAGACAGCGGTTCTGGAGTGTCGTTAGACATAATAAAGCCGACGACATAGGTATTATTGGCTTGGTGCACTAGCACCGTTTGCTGACTTTTATTTTTATTGTCACTGCTCATTAGTGAAGCAATGTCATTAATACTGCTATAAACCGTTTTAAAAAACGGGAATCGCATCAATTGGCGGATAACAAAATCATATAGCCATGCGATAGGGCTGACAGAAAAAAGTAGCCCTGCAATGAACAATAAGATCAAAATGAGTAAAAAACCAGCACCTTTGAAGAGTTCAGTAATATGAACAAGGCCAAATAAAAAACTGCCTACTTCATCTAATGACTCAAAAAGTGACCAGAATAACCAAATACTTAATACTAGCGGCAGAACGTTGAACAAGCCGCGTAATAGCGTTTTTTTCATTTTATGCTCGAAGATGTGAAATAAATTCAACTATAAAGTTAGCAATATTTACAATTTAAATGCTAGTTTTATAGACGATGGCTAATGAAGAGACATAAAAAAACCGACCCTAAGGTCGGTTTTTTTTAATCTAGACTCATTAATTAAAATTAAAGAGCTTTGATTTTCGCTGTTAGACGAGCTTTGTGACGTGCAGCTTTGTTCTTATGGATCAGGCCTTTAGTAGCCATGCGATCCATAACAGGTTGCATTTCAGCGAAAGCTAGTGTTGCAGCTTCTTTATTACCAGCTTCAATAGCGATAATTACTTTCTTGAAGAAAGTGCGCATCATAGAACGACGGCTAGCGTTATGCTGACGACGTTTTTCTGAAGTTAGTGCACGTTTCTTAGCAGATTTGATATTTGCCAAGGGTGTAACTCCCAAATCTTGGTATGGTGACAATTTAAGGCCGAGGACTATGCCCTTAATCTTAATCATTGTCAAATGATTCGTGCAAATAACCGCCATACCAATCTAGTTGGCACTTGCGGATTAACACGGTTAATATGGCGACAGATTTTACCAGTATTTCGATTCAGAAGTCACCTTTCTGAACATCTTTTATGAGGTTTTTTTGTGAGTAAGCGTCTTTTACGCTCTGGAATGATAGTTAGCGCCATGACTTTGGTGTCTCGCGTGCTCGGTTTAGTCCGAGATGTGGTGGTGGCTAACCTCATGGGAGCAGGGGCTGCGGCCGATGTTTTTTTCTTTGCCAACAAAATTCCTAACTTTTTACGTCGCCTTTTTGCCGAAGGGGCTTTTTCACAAGCCTTTGTACCGGTATTAACGGAGTACCATGCTGCTGGCGATGTAGATCGGACCCGATTATTGATTGCACGCGCTGCGGGTACGTTAGGCGGTATTGTCACCATTGTGACATTACTTGGGGTGTTAGGCTCAGGTGTTGTCACCGCATTGTTTGGTTTCGGCTGGTTTTGGGATTGGATGCATAACATTTCGCCTGGCGCTGAAAAATTTGAATTAGCCAGTTTGTTATTGAAAATTACTTTTCCCTATTTGTGGTTTGTTACTTTTGTGGCGTTATCGGGCGCAATTTTAAATACATTGGGTAAGTTTGCGATTTCATCGTTTACACCGGTGTTTCTTAATATTGCGATTATTGGTTGTGCCGTGTTTATTGCACCGCACTTAGCCAAGCCTGAAATCGGTTTAGCGCTCGGGGTATTTATCGGTGGTTTGGTACAATTTGGTTTTCAATTACCATTTTTGTATCGTGAGGGCTATTTAGTACGCCCACAATGGGGCTGGAATGACCCTGGGGTGACGAAGATACGTAAACTGATGCTACCAGCCCTATTTGGTGTATCGGTTACGCAAATCAACTTATTGCTCGATACATTGATTGCCAGTTTCTTGATGACCGGTTCGATCAGTTGGTTATATTATTCAGATCGCTTATTAGAATTCCCATTGGGATTATTTGGTATCGCGATTGCGACCGTGATTTTACCAGCGCTATCACGTAAACATGTTGATAAATCACCTGAGCAATTTTCACATACCATGGATTGGGGGGTGCGAATGGTGCTGATCTTAGGTATCCCTGCGATGCTAGGTATGATCATTTTAGCCAAACCAATGTTAATGGTGATGTTCATGCGCGGTGAATTTGATCTGCATGATGTTAATCAAACGGCGATGTCATTGTGGGTGGTATCTGCAGGTTTGCTGAACTACATGTTGATTAAAGTCTTTGCACCGGGTTATTACGCTCGTCAAGATACTAAAACACCTGTGAAAATTGGTATCATTGCCATGGTCAGCAATATGGTGTTTAACGGTATATTTGCCCCTTTTTATGGCTATGTCGGATTATCGATTGCGAGTGTGCTATCGGCTTTTCTTAATGCGGCATTGCTCTACCGAGGTTTGCATAAAGGTAATATTTACCGAGTCAGCCGTCAGACATTATTGTTTGTATTGCGTTTGGCTATTGCCGGTGTGGTGATGGTGAGTGGGTTATTATGGTTCAGCCCCACCACTGAGCAGTGGTTAGCATTTCATTTACTGGAACGGATACTGTGGCTCGTTGGGTTGATTTTAGGCGGCAGTAGTCTTTATCTACTGTGTGCCATTATTTTAGGCGTTCGCCCGCGTCATCTGCGTGCTGAGAGCTGATTGAAACTATCAAATAGTATATAATTCACCAGTTTTACGGTTAAAAGATATTTTTAGCGGTAATGGTGGTGGATTAGTTACCGCGGTTATTAATTTTTTGGCTGTTATTGGTCATCATATAAACAAGTAACCTGATTGTAGGATGAGCGAATAGCCTTATGAGAACTGATATCGTTAAATCAGCTATGGAATTAATTCGAGGTATACCTAATATTCAGCCCCACCATCATGGTTGCGTGCTGACGATAGGTAATTTTGACGGTGTACATCTTGGTCATCAAACGTTGCTCAAGCAAGTGATTGCGAAAGCACATTCGATGGGGTTAGCAGCCACGGTGATGACGTTTGAGCCGCAACCACAAGAACTATTTGCGGGAGATAAAGCCCCTGCACGGTTGACCCGTTTTCGTGAGAAATATGTCGAATTAAAAAAAGTCGGTATTGATCGATTATTGTGTGTTAATTTTAATCATCATTTTGCTGCTATGACTGCTGAATATTTCGTCGAATGCTTGTTGGTAAAGCAATTGGGTGTTAAATTTCTGGTTATTGGTGATGACTTTCGTTTTGGTCAAGGGCGACGTGGTGATTTTGCGATGCTGGTGGCTGCTGGCAAGAAATATGGATTTGAAGTAATCAGTACGGCAAGTTTTTGTGTTTCTGAGCAGCGAGTAAGCAGTACTGCAATTCGTCAGGCCTTAGCTAATGATGAATTAGACCAAGTAGAAAAAATGCTTGGTCGACCGTACAGTCTTCGTGGTCGCGTATCACACGGAAGAAAATTAGGTCGTACTATCGGCTTTCCAACCGCAAATATTGCTTTAAAGCGACGTGTTGCACCTGTTGCTGGCGTGTATGCAGTGGAAGTCTTAGGCATTACAGCTGCCCCTATTGCGGGTGTTGCTAACGTTGGTCACCGACCTACGGTACAAGGTGTACGACAACAACTTGAAGTACACCTCTTTGATTATCAAGCAGATCTTTATGGTCGACAGCTTGAAGTCGTGTTACGCCATAAGTTGCGTGACGAAAAAAAATTTGAATCATTCGATGCGCTTAAATGTCAAATCGAACGAGATGCTCAATCAGCACGGGTGTGGCTGTCTGAGCGTAATAATGTCCAACTTCGCCCAAGTAACGGAATCTAGAATCCATGAGTGACTATAAAGATACCCTGAACCTGCCTGAAACAGGGTTTCCGATGCGAGGCAACCTAGCTCAACGTGAGCCAGCAATGCTTAAGCGTTGGTATGATGAAGATCTTTACGGTGAAATTCGTAAAGCTAAGAAAGGTAAAAAATCTTTCGTATTACACGATGGCCCTCCTTACGCTAACGGTGATATTCACATCGGTCACGCGTTAAACAAGATTCTTAAAGATATTATTATTAAATCAAAGACGCTTTCTGGCTTTGATTCACCGTACATCCCTGGTTGGGACTGTCACGGTCTACCGATTGAATTAATGGTAGAAAAGAAATTTGGTAAGCCGGGTCAGAAATTAACCGCTGCTGAATTCCGCGAAAAATGTCGCGCATACGCAGCTGGCCAAGTTGAAGGTCAAAAAGAAAGTTTCATGCGTCTAGGTGTACTAGGTGAGTGGGACAAGCCATACCGTACAATGGATTTTGGCACTGAAGCGAACATCATTCGTGCGCTAGGTAAAATTGCCGACAAAGATCACCTACTGAAAGGTTTTAAACCTGTTCACTGGTGTACTGATTGTGGTTCTGCATTGGCTGAAGCTGAAGTGGAATACCAAGATAAAGTATCACTATCTATCGATGTTAAATTTAAAGCGGTAGATGAAGCAGCAGTATTAGCGAAGTTTGGCTGTGTTGCTGATCAAGGCGAAGGCGATGTGTCGATTGTTATCTGGACAACCACACCGTGGACAATGCCAGCTAACCGCGCAGTCGCTGTGAGTGCTGATCTTGAATACGCATTGGTACAAACACCTGTCACTGACGCACATTCTCAACCACAACGTTTAATCGTAGCGGCAGAGCTTGTGAAAGAAGTAATGGCACGTGTTGGCTTTGAAGAATCAGAAATTCTTGGTTTCTGTAAAGGTGAAGAATTAGAGCTAATGCGCTTTAATCACCCATTCTACAGCTTTGATGTGCCAGTAGTACTTGCCGATCACGTAACCACTGAATCAGGTACGGGTTGTGTACATACTGCACCAGGCCACGGTCAAGAAGACTTCGTGGTAGGTCAAAAATACAACCTTGAAATTGCTAACCCTGTTGGTAGCAACGGTGTTTACTTACCTGATACTGAGCTTTTTGCTGGTCAACACGTATTTAAAGCTAACGAAGTAGTTGTAGATGTATTACGTGAACATGGTTCATTGTTACATTTCTCTAAAATTACTCACAGCTACCCACATTGCTGGCGTCACAAGACACCTATCATCTTCCGTGCAACGCCACAGTGGTTTATCTCTATGGATAAAGCCGGTCTGCGTGCTAAAGCATTAGAAGAAATCAAGAACGTACAATGGATGCCAGAATGGGGCCAAAGCCGCATTGAAGGTATGGTTGAAGGCCGTCCTGAATGGTGTATCTCTCGTCAACGTACTTGGGGTGTGCCAATTGCACTGTTTATCCATAAAGAAACCCAAGAGCTTCACCCACAAACATTAGAGCTAATTGAAAAAGTAGCTCAATTGGTTGAACAAAAGGGTATTCAAGCGTGGTGGGATCTAGAACTGACTGACGTAATGAGCGCAGAAGATGCAGCTAATTACGAGAAAGTACTGGATACATTAGATGTATGGTTTGACTCTGGTGTAACCCACTTCTCAGTAGTTGATAGCCGTCCTGAGTTTAATGGCCATTCAGCAGATCTTTACCTTGAAGGTTCAGATCAACACCGTGGTTGGTTCCAATCATCATTGATTTCATCGGTAGCGATGAAAGACAAAGCCCCGTATAAGCAAGTGTTAACACACGGCTTCGTGGTTGACGGTCAAGGCCGTAAAATGTCGAAATCAGTGGGTAACGTGGTTGCACCAAAAGATGTAACCAACAAGCTTGGCGCAGATATTCTACGTCTATGGGTTGCATCAACCGATTACACCGGTGAAGTTGCGGTTTCTGACGAAATTCTTAAGCGTTCAGCGGATGCTTACCGTCGTATTCGTAACACTGCGCGTTTCTTCCTAGCTAACTTAAATGGCTTCAATCCTGAAACTGATTGTGTGCCTGTTGAAGAAATGGTGGCGCTAGATCGTTGGGCTGTAGGTCGTGCAATGGCGGCTCAAGAAGAGATCGTTAAAGCATACGAAGACTACAACTTACACACAGTAACCCAGCGTTTAATGCAGTTCTGTTCAGTTGAAATGGGTTCATTCTACTTAGACGTTATTAAAGACCGTCAGTACACAGCAAAACGTGGTGGTCATGCACAACGTAGCTGTCAAACGGCGCTTTACTACATCGTAGAAGCACTTGTTCGTTGGATGGCACCAATCATGTCATTCACTGCTGATGAAATCTGGAACGAAATGCCAGGTAAGCGTGATCAATTCGTGTTTACGGGTGAGTGGTTCGATGGTTTATTTGGTCTTGCTGAAGACGAAGCGCTGAATAACGACTTCTGGGCTGAAATCCAACAAGTTCGTGGTGCTGTGAACAAGTTACTTGAAACAGCACGTAGCGAAAAAGTTATTGGTGGCTCACTACAAGCTGAGATCACACTAGCTGCGAATGCAGAACTTGCCGCTAAACTGAATAAGCTAGAAGACGAATTACGTTTTGTATTGCTAACATCAAAAGCACACGTTGTTGTTGCTGATAGCAAGCCTGAAGGCGCACAGGAAACAGATATCGAAGGATTATTTGTGACTGTAAACGCTTCAGAAGCTGCGAAATGTGAGCGTTGTTGGCACCATGTTGCTGATGTAGGCACTATTGCTGGACACGAAGAAGTGTGTGGTCGTTGTGTAACTAACATCGATGGCGACGGCGAAGAGCGTAAATTTGCCTAATGACTAATTCAGCACCTCAGCAAGCGTTGACGCTTAAACAATCTGGTATTCGTTGGTTATGGCTAGCGATTCTGGTATTTATTATCGACAATGGCTCTAAGCTATTGGTGATGGACACGATGGGCTATGGCTGGCCAAACCGGATTGAGATCACCCCGTTCTTTAATTTACTCTATGTGCACAATACCGGTGCTGCATTTAGTTTTTTAAGTAGTGCGGGAGGGTGGCAACGATGGTTGTTTGCAGCGATTGCGTTTGGTGTTTGTGGCTTATTGACAGTATGGATGCGTCGTACCCCTGTAACCAATAAAATGGTGAACATTGCGTATGCGCTGATTATTGGTGGTGCATTAGGTAATTTATTTGATCGCCTATACCACGGCTTTGTGGTCGATTTTCTTGATTTTTACTACGGTAATTATCATTGGCCTGCATTTAATATTGCCGATTCAGCCATTTGTTTAGGTGCTGCATTGTTGATTCTTGATGGTTTTAGAGCTGATAAAGCAGTTAAAGCGCATTAAGTATTAATCTGTTATTAAAATAAAACGCTGCCTGTGTTTACAGGTGGCGTTTTTTTTTGGTTATGATTGAGTGTTATTCATGTTTGACCATGACAAGACCAAAGTCGTCAAAATGTCGCTTATACTGGGTTGTTGTGAATGGTGTGCATGATTGAGGAATAATGAGCGAATGGCAACAATAGAACGAACCCCTAAATTTGATCAACGTTCAGGTTTGCGCTGGCTGTGGGTAGCGATGATTATTTTTATGGTCGATTATCTGAGTAAAATGTTAGTGATGGGCACAATGGCGGCTAATGGATCAACGCCGATTGCAGTGTTGCCATTTATGAATTTGTATTATGTCCATAATACTGGCGCAGCTTTTAGCTTTTTAAGTACTGAAGGTGGTTGGCAACGCTGGTTGTTTGCGCTCATTGCTATCGTTGCTTGTGGTTTTTTAAGCTACCAAATGCGACAGACATCCATCACTAAAACGGCACATAATATTGGTTGTGCGTTGATCATTGGTGGCGCGCTAGGTAATCTTTTTGATCGTATTCACTATGGATTTGTGATTGATTTTTTAGATTTTTATTATAAAACGCATCACTTCGCTATTTTTAATCTAGCCGATGTTGCGATTTTCTGTGGAGTAATATTATATCTATTAAGTAGTAGGAAAAAGCTAACCGCAGCATAAAATACCGAGTGGTAATGATCAAATTCAAATAAAACCCTAGTGTTCATACGTTGATACCCGTGGCTCTTTGTTGTTAAATAGTGGTAATCAATAAGAGGGAATAATATATGTCGGTGATCAAGGATAACAGTGAAGTGCTAATGCATTTTGCGATTAAATTAGCTGATGGGTCTGTGGCTGAATCGACGTTTGCTAATGCTAAGCCTGTGATATTTCGAATGGGTGATGGCAGCCTAACTGCTAACTTTGAAAAATGTTTATTAGGTTTAGCGGCGGGACAAAAGAAACAGTTCGATTTAGCCCCTGAAGATGCCTTTGGTCCTTCAAACCCTAATAATATTCATTATGTCGAACGGAGTAAGTTTAGTGCTGATACACCCGCAGAAGTTGGGCGTATTATTGCTTTTACTGGGCCTGATGGACATGATATTCCCGGTATAATTACACAAGTCGTGGGTGATTCAGTGACCGTTGATTTTAATCACCCATTAGCAGGTAAGACCGTCACCTTTGAGGTTGAAGTTGTCTCCATTGAACGTTAAGAGCCATTAATTGATGAAAATATTACTCGCAAATCCACGTGGTTTTTGTGCTGGTGTTGATCGTGCGATTAGCATTGTTGAGCGCGCATTAGAAATGTATCAGCCTCCTATTTATGTGCGTCATGAAGTGGTACATAACCGCTTTGTTGTTGAAGGCCTTAAACAGCGCGGTGCTATTTTTGTCGAAGAATTAAGTGAAGTGCCTGACGATAATATCGTTATCTTTTCGGCTCATGGTGTATCGCAAGCCGTCAGAAATGAAGCTAAAGCACGCCAGTTAACGGTATTTGATGCCACCTGTCCATTAGTGACAAAAGTTCATATGGAAGTTGCTCGTGCGAGTCGTAAAGCAATGGAAGTGGTATTAATTGGTCATGCGGGTCATCCAGAAGTGGAAGGCACCATGGGGCAATATGCTAACCATGATGGCGGTATGTATTTGGTTGAGAAACCAGAAGATGTTGATGCGTTAGTAGTAAAAGATCCATCAAACTTACATTTTGTTAGCCAAACCACGTTATCAGTGGATGAAACTGCGGATGTCATCGATCGTTTACGTCATGTGTTCCCTGAGATTCAAGGGCCACGTAAAGATGATATTTGTTATGCAACCCAAAATCGTCAAGATGCGGTGCGTGAAATGGCAACAACGGTTGATGTGATGATTGTGGTTGGTTCTAAAAACTCATCAAACTCTAATCGATTGAGTGAGCTGGCGGTTAAATTAGGAACTCCTAGTTATCTAACTGACAGCGCTGAAGATATTGATCCGCAATGGCTGGAAGGTAGAGCAGTAGTGGGTGTAACCGCAGGTGCTTCTGCTCCAGAAGCGTTAGTGAATCAAATAATTGCACGTATTAAGCAACTCACTAATGCCTCTGATGTTGAAGAATTGTCAGGTCGTGAAGAAAACATGTTCTTTGAAGTGCCAA
>CAMQXY010000001.1 GCA_947039005.1 uncultured Photobacterium sp. | reverse complement strand
GCGTTTCCTGCGTTTCCTGCGTTTCCTGCGTTTCCTGCGTTTCCTGCGTTTCCTGCGTTTCCTGTATTCTATTTATCTTGGCGAAAAAAAACCGCCTTACGGCGGCTATATATTTGAATGTTTATTAGCTTTTCATCATTAGTTGATAGCCAATATAACAAGCAAACAGACTGACTGTTACGTTAAGCACGATGTTTAAGCCAGCTTTGATAAACTCACCTTGCTGCATCATTACAATGTTATCCATTGAAAAGGTAGAGAAAGTGGTTAATGCACCAAGAAAGCCTAAGCCTATCATTGGACGCCATGGTGCCGCTTCTATCATTCCTTGATTTAATCCCGACATTAATAGCCCCATAATCAGTGAGCCAATAATATTGACGGTTAATGTTCCGTATGGGAAGCCACGGCCAAATAAAATAACGCAAAGCTCAGAAATTAAGTATCGTGAGCAGGCGCCGAATGCACCACCAATTGCGATGAATCCTAGTAATAAATATTGGCTCATTGGTATCTCGTTTCAGTTAAAGGTGATGATGAAAAGCCGTCATAATAATCGCTTGTTGAGTTGGTTAATACTCTCGATAATTGCAATCATTGATTTAAGCTTATATTAAAATGTCGACACATAGTTGGTTGTATAGCTACATTTATAGCATCATAATCATAACTAAGAAATTTACTATTGAGCGTTGGCTCACGGAGATAAGCTATGTCGCTATATCAAACTGTATTACTTGCTGTTAATCCTGAAGATAAATATGCTCATAAATTAATGGTAAAAGCCGGAGTCATTGCTGAGCAAAATCATGCTGAGTTACATATTGCCTATGTTGAGCCGGGTGTTGGTAACGTTAGCTTTATTGATGTTGAAATTGAATTGCAAGAAGAGCACGATGCGATTGCAAAACAACGAATGACACAATTATCAGAGTTAGCCGCTGTTTCATCTTATCCTGTCACGGGATTACATATTGCTAATGGTGATATTGCGAAACATTTAGAAGAACTTGCTGAAAAAGTTGAAGCTAATTTAGTAATCACTGGCTATCACAAATCTGCTATTCATATTTTTGGTGATGTTAGTGAGACATTGGCAAAAAATCTCAAATGTGATGTGCTTATCTCGCAATAATCTGTGTCGTGATTGTTTGCAATAAAAAGCCGTGTAATTGCACGGCTTTTTGCTATCTGTCACTGGGTGTTGATTCTTTTAAGGAAACTATTGCGATCATCATCTGAGTTCTTATACTCAAATGCTTACTTGTCGGAGTGCCATATGGCTGAGACCGCATTGCGGGATCCGTTGAACCTGATCAGGCTAATACCTGCGAAGGGAAGCAAGAGGTTATCTTTACTGCATATTCTTATCTGGGATCACTGTAGGTAATTGATGATGCACAGCGTTGCTGCATCGCTCTTGTTTACGCCCATCCGCCAAGCATTTTCCCCTACAATATTGAAAGGAAATTGCTGTGTCGAATCGCAAGCAAGCGAGATTGGAAGCGAAACAATTTATCGAGTCACTAACGGCTCAACCCTATCCTAATTCCCACAAAGTGTATGTTGCTGGTAGTCGTGCTGATATTTTAGTGCCAATGCGCGAAATCACCTTAGCTGATAGCCTTATTAGTGGTCCGAAACAAGCCCCTCTTTTTGAACCTAATCAACCTATCCGTGTTTATGATACATCGGGCTTTTATACCGATCCTGAGCACTCAATAGATATCTATTGTGGCCTACCAACCGTTCGTAAAGAGTGGATTGCTGAGCGTAATGATACTGAACTATTGCCTGAGTTAAGCTCTGATTATGCGCATAAGCGGCTAGTTGATGAGACGCTTAACGAGTTGCGTTTTAATCATCGAGTACCTATTCGACGTGCTAAAGCTGATAAATGTGTTACTCAGTTACATTATGCACGCCAAGGTATTGTTACCCCAGAAATGGAATATATTGCGATTCGTGAAAACATGGGACGAGCGCATTATGATGATGAAACGTTAAATCAACAGCATGTTGGTATGAGTTTTGGCGCTAATCTTCCACCACAAATTACCCCTGAGTTTGTTCGTCAAGAAGTGGCTGCAGGACGAGCTATTATTCCAGCTAATATAAACCATCCCGAAGCTGAACCGATGATCATTGGGCGTAATTTTCTCGTCAAAGTAAATGCTAATATTGGTAATTCAGCCGTGAGCTCATCCATTGAAGAAGAAGTTGAGAAGTTAGTGTGGTCGACGCGTTGGGGCGGCGATACGGTAATGGATTTATCAACGGGGCGTAATATTCATGAAACTCGTGAGTGGATCATTCGTAACAGCCCAGTACCGATTGGTACTGTGCCAATGTATCAGGCATTGGAGAAAGTAAATGGCGTGGCTGAAAATCTTAATTGGGATATTTTTCGAGATACATTATTAGAGCAAGCTGAGCAAGGTGTCGATTACTTTACCATTCATGCAGGGGTTTTATTACGTTATGTGCCAATGACGGCTCAGCGAGTAACAGGGATTGTTTCTCGTGGTGGTTCAATTATGGCGAAGTGGTGTTTGGCGCATCATCAAGAAAGTTTTTTGTATCAAAATTTCCGCAGTATTTGTGAAATTTGTGCCCAATATGATATTTCACTCTCACTAGGTGACGGTTTACGCCCTGGTTCTATTGCTGATGCCAACGATGAAGCACAGTTTAGTGAATTACGCACGCTGGGTGAGCTAACAAAAATCGCGTGGGAATATGATGTTCAGGTGATGATTGAAGGGCCGGGTCATGTGCCGATGCATATGATTAAAGCCAATATGGATGAGCAACTTAAACATTGTCATGAAGCGCCATTTTATACGCTTGGACCTCTCACAACAGACATTGCGCCTGGTTATGATCATATTACTTCAGGTATTGGGGCGGCCATTATTGGTTGGTATGGTTGTGCAATGTTGTGCTACGTAACACCGAAAGAGCATTTAGGATTACCCAATAAAGATGATGTAAAAGTCGGTTTGATCACGTACAAGCTGTGTGCGCATGCGGCAGACTTAGCCAAAGGCCATCCCGGTGCGCAAGTCCGTGATAATGCATTATCAAAAGCACGGTTTGAATTTCGCTGGGAAGATCAATTTAATCTTGGCCTTGACCCTCAAACTGCTCGAGATTATCACGATCAAACCTTGCCGCAAGAATCAGGCAAAGTGGCCCATTTCTGTTCAATGTGTGGCCCTAAATTTTGCTCAATGAAAATCTCTCAAGAAGTGCGAGATTATGCGAAAACACTATCACCAATAGATATTACGCTGAGTGATAATCCTCGTATTGGTATGCAACAAAAAGCGGCTGAATTTCGTGCTCGAGGCAGTGAGTTATATCACCCTGCTAAAGAGGATTTGTAAATGAGCACCTTATCGTTACCCAATCATTTAATGCCGTTGTTAATGCACATCGAACCATTGTTAATCCCTGCTGAGTTATATCAACTGGGTGAAATGGTCACTGTGACGGTCAATGCGAGTGAACCGTTAATACACATTAAGACTACAAGTTGTGACTGTTCATTAGCGTTTAATTTTGTGGCCGCAAAGGAAGATTGTGCACCGCCGACGTATCAAGTAAGGGATCAGTGGTTAGCACCTGTTGCTGAATTAGCGGAGTTACAACAAAAGGTAGTGGCAGATCCTAGTTTGGTGTTCTGTGGTTTTCCTGCCGGTGATGGGTGTGTTGATATTTGGCAACATCAAGGACAGGCGCGGGCTATTTATTATCATCATAGTGGTGCCAGTGAAGCGCAACGAGCAATGTTATTGGTAGCACTTGCGCTTGATTATCCATTAGGTGATGCATTGGTATTAGCAAGGGCTCATGCGCGCAGTTATCAAGATCATAATCATCGTGCGCAAGGTGAGCTTATCTGGCCTACAGATGCCAAAGTATTTCCTCGTGCTTTAACGGTAAATCATCCTCAAATAAAGCAACTTGGTTGGTTAACCGATGGCCAATTAGTGTCCCCGTTTGCAGCATTAGAGTCGAGTGATCTTGGATTATATCCGGTGCTAGAGAGCGCTGATTGGGTTGAGCGAGTATTACCGCTAGGTGTTAAAACTACCCAATTACGGATCAAAAATCCTCAAGCATCCGATCTGGAACACCAAATCCAACAAGCTATTGTTGCCGGAGAGTTAGCTCAAGCACAGGTGTTCATTAATGATTATTGGCTGTTGGCAATTAAGCATCATGCTTATGGTGTTCACCTTGGTCAGGAGGATCTTGATAGCGCTAATTTAGTCGCGATCCAGCAGGCTGGACTACGACTAGGGATCTCGACCCATGGTTATTATGAAATTTTACGCGCGCTAGAATACCAACCCAGTTATATCGCATTGGGTCATATTTTTGCGACATTAACCAAAGAGATGCCTTCATTACCGCAAGGTGTGAGTCGATTAGCGCTTTATCAAAAATTAATTGGTAAACGAGCACCAACCGTAGCGATTGGCGGTATCACTATTGAGCGTGCAGCAAAAGTGTGGCGGACTGGCGTTACTGGGGTGGCTGTTGTTAGTGCCATTACTCAAGCGGATGATCCAGCGATAGCCGTAACAGCGTTACATACCATATTGACGCCTAGGGTTGAAACTATGGCTGCAGGAGTTCGTGATGACGATAAACACTATGCTCTCTGATGTTGAATTCACACGTTATAGCCGTCAGTTAATGGTGGCTGATATTGCTGAAACGGGGCAACAACAGCTCAAAAATGCGCAGGTGTTAATTATTGGGGCTGGCGGCTTAGGCTCTGCGGTAGGGTTATATTTAGCGGCTGCTGGCGTGGGAAAGATTGTTATTGCTGATAATGATGAGCTTGAAGCGTCCAATCTACAACGGCAAGTGTTGTATCGTAATTCTGATCTTGGTTGTAATAAAGCGCAGGCTGCGTGTGCTCAAATGACTGCATTAAACTCGCTTAATCGTTACCGAGCAGTGACCTCGTGGTTAACGGGGATTCAATTAGCATTAGAAGTTGAACAAGCTGATATCGTTGTTGATTGCAGTGATAATTTTGTGACCCGCTACGCGGTTAATCATGCCTGTTTTGAGGCAAAGAAACGGTTAGTGTCTGGGGCTGCGATAGGATGGCAAGGTCAGTTAATAGCGTTTGATTTTGGTGCGGGAGTGGGACCGTGTTACCAGTGTTTATTGCCTGAAGCGGCACAAACTCGCTCCGATATTCAAAATTGTCGTAGTGGTGGCATTGTGGGTCCTGTGGTTGGGGTTATCGGTACGATGCAGGCGCTTGCGGTAATAAAGGCGATTGTTAACGCGGGAAAGATCGGATTTAAACAGCTTTCTCAGTTTGATGGTTTACAGGGACAGTGGCAGCAACTTGAGATCAATGCTGATGAAAACTGTACGGTTTGTGGTGATCATAAGCTTGTTAATGGCGGTGCTGTTTAATGACGATGATAACTGTATGGCTAAATAATCAAGCTATTGAGTGTCAATCACAACAAAGTTTAATCGAGTTAGTTGAGCAATTAACACTTCCTACCTTGGGGGCTGCGTTTGCGATCAACCAAGCCATTATTACGCGTAGCGACTGGTCAACAACTGTGTTGAACCATAACGATCAGATCACGCTCTTTCAAGTTATAGCAGGAGGCTAACATGCTTACTATTGCCGATAAAACGTTTGGTTCACGGTTGTTTACTGGAACCGGTAAATATTCTCATCGTGATGTGATGACAGCATCGTTACTCGCTACAGAGTCACAATTGGTTACCATGGCTCTGAAACGGGTTGATTTAGCTCATCAAGCGGATGATATTTTAGCGCCATTAATTGCAGCTGGGGTGAATTTATTACCCAATACCTCCGGGGCTAAAAATGCTAAAGAAGCTATTTTTGCCGCGCAATTAGCCCGTGAAGCGCTTGCGACAAATTGGCTTAAATTAGAGATACATCCCGATCCTAAATACTTAATGCCAGATCCGATTGAAACCTTATTAGCGGCTGAGGAATTAGTGAAGCAAGGCTTTGTGGTATTGCCTTATTGTCATGCTGATCCGGTATTGTGTAAACGATTAGAAGAGGTTGGTTGTGCGGCAGTGATGCCATTAGGATCACCGATAGGATCAAATAAGGGCTTAGTCTCTCGTGATTTTCTGCAAATTATCATCGATCAAGCGCAGGTGCCAGTGATTATTGATGCAGGAATTGGCGCTCCATCTGATGCTGCCGCGGCAATGGAAATGGGAGCAGATGCTGTCTTAGTTAACACTGCAATTGCAACAGCTACCGATCCGATTGCGATGGCTGAGGCATTTAAATGGGCAGTGATCAGTGGTCGTATGGCTTATAAAGCAGGATTAGCGGGTAAGGTTCGTCATGCCATAGCATCGAGTCCATTCACGGCTTTTCTTGATACCGATCGATAAGGAGCAAGGATGAGTTTTGTTGATGTATGGCGGCAATTGGATTGGGATGACATTCGATTGTCGATTTATGCTAAAACCGCCACCGATGTTAAGCGTGCATTGGCTAAACCCAAGCCTGATCTTGAGGATTTTAAAGCCTTAATTTCGCCAGCAGCTGAACCTTACTTAGAGCAGATGGCGCAACAAGCTGCGCTATTAACGCGGCAGCGGTTTGGTTACGCAATTCATTTTTATGTCCCGCTATATTTGTCAAATCTGTGTGCTAATGCGTGTACCTATTGCGGGTTCTCGATGGAAAATCGAATTAAACGACGCACATTAACAGCTGCCGATATCGAACGTGAATGTGAGGCGATCAAAGCGCTTCAGTTTGACAGTGTGTTATTGGTCACCGGTGAGCATCAAACCAAAGTTGGAATGGACTATTTCAGACATACACTGCCTCAAATTAAATCTCACTTTAATCATATTGCAATGGAAGTTCAGCCGCTTGAACAACAGCAATATCGTGAGCTGAAAGGTTTAGGCTTAGATGCGGTGATGGTGTATCAAGAAACCTATCATGCTCGTACTTATGCCGAACATCATTTACGTGGTAACAAAACTAATTTTAATTATCGGCTTGAGACACCCGATCGATTAGCACAAGCTGGCATAGATAAAATAGGGATTGGGGCTTTGTTGGGAATGGAGGAATGGCGCACGGACAGTTTTTTTGTGGCGAGTCATTTGGCTTATCTTGAGCGTCATTATTGGCAAAGTCGTTATTCGATTTCATTTCCACGATTGCGACCGTGTACGGGGGGTATTGAGCCTAAATCAGTAATGACAGATCGCCAGTTAGTGCAATTGTTGTGTGCTTATCGGTTGTTTAATCATGAAGTTGAGTTGTCGTTATCCACTCGTGAATCAGCCCATTTTCGCGATAATGTGTTGCCGTTAGGGGTGACCAGTCTGTCTGCAGGCTCTAAAACCCAACCGGGTGGCTATGCTGATGATACGCCAGAGCTAGAACAATTTGTGATTAGCGATGATCGCAGTGTGGCGGATGTTGCCGAGGCGGTAAGGCGACAGGGGTTTGAGGTGGTGTGGAAAGATTGGGACGCGGTTTATTCTGGTTAATAAAAAGCCAATGCAGAATGTGCATTGGCTTTTTTATTATTAATACGCCGTTATAATTAACGTTGTAATGGTGCTGTTGCTTGAGTTAACCATGCTAAATCATCACCGCTTAATGCTGGGCTAATAACCTCAAACACGGTGTGATGGTAATGGTTAAGCCACGCGAGTTCGATATCTGTTAATAAGCTTAAATCAATTAAACGCTTATCAATCGGTGCGCGAGTCAGAGATTCAAATCCCATTACCGTCATATCACCTTGGGTTGCCACTTCAACTACCGCTTCAAGGTTTTCAATACGAATACCAAATGCATCAGCGCGGTAATATCCAGGTTCATTAGATAGCACCATGCCAGGCAGTAATGCGACAGGATTGTAGGCTTTAGCGATCCGTTGTGGTCCTTCATGGACACTTAAAAAGTGACCGACACCGTGACCAGTACCATGATCATAATCAAATCCATACGCCCATAAATGTTGACGTGCTAACGCATCAAGTTGGCTACCTGTGGTGCCTTTAGGGAAACGTGCAGATGCTAACGCAATGTGACCTTTTAAGACTAAAGTAAAGGCTTGCTTAACCTCATCACCCGGCTGACCAATTGCTATGGTACGGGTAATATCGGTAGTACCGTCGGGGTATTGACCGCCTGAATCGACTAAGTACACGGTATCCATTTGCAGTTTACTTGGCTGCGGTTGATTAAGGTGATTGTAGTGGCACATTGCCGCATTGCCTGCTGCCGCTGAAATGGTATCAAAGCTTACATCACTGCAACTTGGATCTAACTGACGGAATTGCCACAGCTGATCTGATAATTGGGCTTCATCAAGTAAATGCCCTGCTGCTACTTGGGCATCAACCCACGCTAAGAATTTACTGATCGCAACGCCATCGCGAATATGACACGCTTTCATTCCTGCCATTTCAGTGGCATTTTTAGTAGATTTTGGCAGTAAGGTTGGGTTTGCCGCTTCAATCAATAGTGCACCAGCATCTTTCAATTGTTGTGCTGCCCATGCGTTGCTGTTGGTGGAGTCAAACAGCACTCGCTTACCCGCTAATGAGGCTAAACCTGTCGCCAATTGCTCTGGCTCGCAGAGCGTAACGCCATCACCGACATGAGCTGCAAAGCCTTCTGGTAAGCGGTGGTGATCAATATAAAAATCAACCGAAGCATCATCATGAATAACGGCTGCTGATAATAATACTGGCAGACAATGAACATCATCCCCTCGAATATTCAGTAGCCATGCGATGCTATCGAGCTGGCTTAAAAATGCGGCATTGGCTTTTTGTGTTGTCAGTAAGGCGGCAATTTGTTGGCGTTTATCAGCACTTGATTGACCCACAAACTCTAATCCCATTAATTGGGCATCAGACAATACCGGTGCGGGGCGATCTAACCATAGTTGATCAATTGGATTTTCATCAACACAAACTAATGCTAATTCACTATCAATCGCAGTGGTGGCATTTTTTAACCATGCTGCGCTGTGAAGGCGCGCATCGATCGCTACCTTGCTACCAGCCGCTAAATTTTCAAGTGCCCATTGCACTGGTGGTTGTTCAATAAGGTGACAGTATTGGAATACATCGGCAGGCACTTGTTTACGCACTTGCACCACATAACGACCATCGACAAAAACAGCAGCATCATCACGAGTAATAATGGCAGCACCTGCTGAGCCTGTAAATCCCGTTAACCAATGCAGACGTTCATTATGATCGGGAATGTACTCACCGAGAAACTCATCTTCGTGAGGGATCAATAATGCATCTAATTGATTTTCAGTGAGCCAGTGGCGGATTTGTTCAACACGTTGCGAAATAGCTGCTTGCATGTTTTCGTCCTTTAATAATAACGCATCTGAGCGATGGATAAGATTTGAACTTGGATAACTAACACTACTGAGGTGTGGTTTAGTTATTAAGTCGATACGTTTACGTTAGCGTGTTTGGCGGTTGGCATCAATTAGCGAATCATCAATTGATTAGCATTTGTTATATTTGTAGTGGAATCGCATTATCAGCGGGTGTGTACGAAGCAGATAACGGTGCTTAGTGATATTCCTAAATGGAAAAGTGCTATTGAATATATACCATTTCTATTCATATCTCTAAAATCGTAGACTTGGCGCGATCATTTTTTAGGAACATTATATGACTTCGTCAACCTCATCTTCTACGGATACTAAATTAATCGCCTTGATGGTGACTTTAGTGTTATTTAGCCCGTTGGCTATTGATATTTATTTACCTGCTTTCCCTGCTATTGCTGATAGTTTTGGGGTTAATGCTATTCGTGTTCAAGACACCGTGACATGGTTTATGTTTAGCCTTGGCTTAGGGCAATTATTGGCTGGACCATTAGCGGATCGCTTTGGACGTCGACCGATTGCATTAGCAGGTATTGTTATTTATGGCTTTAGTGCCTTAATGGCATATTTAGCCACCAATTTAGACATGCTATTAACCGCGCGTTTATTACAAGGTTTTGGTGCTTGTGCCACTTCTGTTGCGGCTTTCTCTGCCGTGCGTGATAGTTTTGGCGCAGAAAAGAGTGGTCGTATGATCAGTTATTTAAATGGTGCAATCTGTTTTATTCCCGCTTTAGCCCCATTATTAGGTACTTGGTTAACCCATCAGTTTGGCTGGCGTTCAAATTTTAGCTTTATGGCTGGATTTGCATTAGTGGCGGGACTGTTCATCATGACGATGTTTAAAGAAACTCGTCCGGCAGATACCCATGTTAGTGGTTCAACGTTAAGTTTAAGCCGTTATTGGTCGGTATTACGCGAGCCCACTTTTTTATACCATGCGAGTTTATGTATGCTAGCGATGGCGGTTATTTTAGCCTATGTCACCTCCGCACCCGTATGGTTAATGAGCCATCTTGGGGCTGATATGAGCCAATTTACGTTGTGGTTTGGTATTAATGCGGCGTTGAATATTATTGCTTGTATGGTGGCACCGAAACTGATGGATCGCTTCGGTACTCGCGCGACATTGCAAGCGGGGTTAATTATTTTAACCGTTGCCGGTGGATTAATGCTGGGACTGAGTGCCATTAATCAAGCGTGGGCGTTTATGGTGCCTATTTTTATCTGTTCATTTGGGTTTGCGTTTGTTTTGGGCTCATCGGCAGGTAAAGCGTTAGCTCCTTTTGGTGATCGTGCTGGTACTGCTGCTGCGTTGTTAGGTCTGTTTCAAATGAGTGGCGCAGGGGTAATGGTGAGCTTAACGCAACGCCTTGATCTGGCGACGCCAATGTTGATGACATTACAGATGTGGTTATTGATCCCTGGGTTATTTGTGTTGTGGTCAAAGTGGGGTAAAAGTTGGCACCAAACTCCCTTGATCACGGACTAGTATTGAGCCATTAATGGTTCACATATATATAAGTGCGCGTCTTTTATTAAGCCTGTCATCATGACAGGCTTTATTTTTATGGGGTGCCAATAGATAAACTCCTTAGTGTTGATGAGCCGAATAAAACCAGTTTATAGAGCTTATTAATGCCCTAAAGAGCAATAGGAAAGTTTTAAAAACAGGTTAATGGTAATTTCACTCAAGAATCCCGAAAACGTCATACCTTAGTGCTTCAAAGCAGGATTTATAGTGCTTAAGGAGTAAACCACTTTGAGCAAACGACAACCATCAAGTACACTAAGCCAGTTGAATAAATGAATTTAATCCCCGTGAGCGATTTTATTGTGCTAATGAAATGAGCGCGGGGGCACATAATGGATTGAGCATGACGGACACCACACAAGACACGACCCACTTTGGCTTTCGTACCGTGGCCAAAGAGGAAAAAGCAACCATGGTTGCTGAAGTATTCCATTCAGTAGCGGCAAAGTACGACATTATGAATGACTTAATGTCGATGGGTATTCATCGCGTATGGAAGCGGTTTACGATTGACTGCAGTGGTGTGCGCCGTGGCCAGCGTGTGCTTGATTTAGGCGGTGGTACTGGCGATTTAACCGCTAAGTTTTCTCGTATTGTGGGTGACAGTGGTCAGGTTATTCTGGCTGATATCAATAACTCAATGCTAAAAGTTGGCCGCAGTAAGTTACGTGATAGTGGCATTGTGGGTAACGTTGGTTACGTACAAGCGAATGCGGAAGAGCTGCCTTTTCCTGATAATTATTTTGATTGTATTACCATCAGTTTCTGTTTACGTAATGTGACGGATAAAGAGCAAGCATTACGTTCGATGTACCGTGTGTTAAAGCCTGGTGGACGGTTATTGGTGTTGGAGTTCTCTAAGCCGATTTTAGAGCCTTTATCAAAAATATATGATGCTTACTCATTCCATTTATTACCTAAGATTGGTGAAATCATCGCTCATGATAGTGAAAGTTATCGCTATTTAGCTGAGTCTATTCGTATGCATCCAGATCAAGAAACCTTAAAAGGTATGATGGATGCTGCTGGCTTTGATCAGACCACCTATTACAATTTAACCGGCGGTATTGTTGCTTTGCACCGTGGCTATAAGTTTTGAGGCTCCTATGCCAATAGATGCATTTGTTACTGGCGCGGTGGAAACCGCGCTTAATCAGTTAATAAAAGACGATGCTGAGAGTCAGCGTCGTTTATCACGTTTACGCGGTAAAGTGATCAGCGTGACGTTGAATGAATTTGGCAAAACGTTATATTTTATTTTTAGTCAGCAAATTGATGTATTGGCGGCTTATGAAGGGGATGTTGATTGTCAATTGGCACTCAATCTAACGGTGTTACCTGAATTACGTCAACAAGCTAACCTGACTCAATTAATTAAAGCCGATAAATTATCCCTTGAAGGTGATTTACAATTGGCGCAGCACTTTTCAAGTTTATTGAGTGGCTTAAAGCCTGACCTTGAAGAAAAGTTATCACATTACAGTGGTGATGTTGTTGCTCATACTGTTGTTAGTGGGGTCAAATCTGGTGGTCAATTTATTCAGCAGCGGTTACTCAAGCGCCAGCGGAATTTGGCTCAAACGCTAACGGAAGAGTGGAAACTATTACCACAGCCATTAGAAATAGCCTATTTTGCTGATCAAGTTGATGACTTGAAGTCAGATGTTGCCTGTTTTGAGGCCCGATTAAATCAGCTACTTGAGCGATAATGGCCATGATGACTATTCGTGAATTTAAACGTCTTTACCGCATTATTGAAGTGCAATTACGTTATGGTTTGGATGATTTTATTCCGCAAGATCCGCGGTCAGAATTGCCAAAAAAAATACGTAAATCGTTATTTTGGATTAAAAATCAGTATCCCGATAAACCATTGGGTGAACGGCTGCGGTTAGCGTTACAAGAACTTGGACCGGTATGGATTAAGTTTGGTCAAATGATGTCGACTCGCCGCGATTTGTTTCCACCGCATATTGCTGATCAATTAGCATTACTGCAAGATCAGGTGGCACCATTTGATGGTCAATTAGCAAAACGGACCATTGAAGCATCATTAGGTGGGCCTGTTGAGCAATGGTTTGATGATTTTGATGAAGTTGCGTTAGCTTCCGCTTCGATTGCGCAAGTGCATACTGCGACCATGAAAGAAAATGGGCGTGAAATTGTATTTAAAGTTATTCGTCCTGATATTCGGCCTATTATTGAAGCCGATATTAAGCTGATGTACAGGATGGCCGAGATAGTTTCTCGGTTGCAACCTGAGGCTCGTCGGTTGCGTCCGGTTGAAGTGGTAAGGGAATATGAAAAAACCTTACTCGATGAACTGGATTTAATGCGTGAAGCGGCGAATGGGATCCAACTTCGACGTAATTTTGAAGGTGATGATTCGTTATACGTTCCAGAGGTCTTTACTGATTATAGCAGTGTTAATTTACTGGTTATGGAGCGAATCTACGGGATTCAGGTATCAGACCTTGAGGCATTAAAAGCTAACGGTACTGATTTGAAATTATTATCGGAAAATGCGGTAAATATATTTTTTACCCAAGTGTTCCGTGATAGTTTCTTTCACGCAGACATGCACCCAGGGAATATTTTTGTTTCCTATGAGCATCCATATGATCCACAATGGATAGCGTTAGACTGTGGTATTGTCGGCACGCTTAACCGTGAAGATAAACGTTATTTGGCTGAAAACTTGCTGGCTTTCTTTAATCGTGATTATCGCAAAGTAGCAGAATTGCATGTCGATTCCGGTTGGGTACCCGCTGATACTAACATTGATGCATTTGAAGTCGCTATCCGCACAGTATGCGAACCTATATTTGAAAAGCCGTTGTGTGAAATATCATTTGGGCATGTGTTGTTGAATTTATTCAATACTGCGCGTCGATTTAATATGGAAGTACAACCGCAATTAGTACTGTTACAAAAGACGTTGCTTTATGTTGAAGGTCTTGGACGGCAGTTGTATCCGCAACTTGATTTGTGGGCGACAGCGAAACCGTTTTTAGAAGATTGGATGTCACGTCAAGTCGGTCCGCAGGCAATTATTGATGCAGTAAAGAGTAAAGCGCCATTTTGGGCTGAAAAGTTACCAGAATTACCTGAATTACTTTATGACAGCTTGCGCCAAGGCAAGGTTATGAACCAACGACTCGATACACTCTATGATAATTTCATGGACAGTCGACGTAGCCAAGGTAAGGCGAGATTTTATTTTGGTATTGGTGCCACCATGATGGTGTGTGCTGCCATACTTTTTGGTGATCATGTTACCACCTATCCTGCTATTGCAGCTGGAGCAGGCGCGGTATTTTGGTTGCTGGGATGGCGAGCCTGTCGAAAATAATCGATGTAGGTTTCGCCTATACTTATAGTTGCGTGTAACAGCGCACTCCGTTATTAACCACATAAAGCTGAGGTAAAATAAGCATGGGTGGTATCAGTATCTGGCAATTATTAATTATTGCACTGATCATTGTTCTGTTGTTCGGAACTAAGAAGTTACGCACATTAGGTGGCGACTTAGGCTCTGCTGTTAAAGGTTTCAAAAAAGCGATTGGTGATGAAGATTCAGCACCTGTTGCTAAAAAAGAAACAACAGATGCAGATTTTGAACAAAAGAAAATTACGGATGAGCAGCAAGCAGCTGATCAGACTAAAACGAGTCAAAAAGACAAAGAGCAGGTTTAAGACGTGTTTGATATCGGGTTCTGGGAGTTAGTGCTGATCTCCGTGGTGGGATTGGTAGTACTGGGGCCGGAACGTCTACCCGTTGCGATACGTACCGTATCGCAGTGGATAGGCGCAGCCCGTAATATGGCAAACTCAGTGAAAGATGAGTTGGCTCAGGAACTGAAAATTCAGGAACTGCAAGCCAATTTAAAAAAAGCTGAGCAAATGGGAATGAAGGACATTGCGCCTGAATTGCAACAGTCAGTTGACGAGCTAAAAAAAGTCGCCTCTGATGTGCAACGTCCCTATGCTGATAAAAGCGAGCAACCCTCAGCAACGACTTCTAATAAGCAGGAATAAATTACATCACTATGTCGACTGTCGAAGATTCGCAGCCGTTATTCAGCCATTTACTTGAGCTGCGTACACGGATCTTGCGCTCTCTCATCAGCGTGCTGGTGGTTTTTGTCTGTATAGTTTGGTTTTCGAAAGACATTTATGCATTTGTAGCAGCACCATTGGTTGAACGTATGCCAGTGGGTGCCACTATGATCGCAACCGATGTTGCATCACCATTCTTTACACCGATAAAACTCACTTTAGTTACCGCTGTTTTTATTGCTGTACCAATGATTTTGTATCAACTGTGGGCTTTTGTAGCACCAGGTTTATACAAGCATGAACGTAAGCTTATTATGCCATTACTGGTTTCCAGCTCATTGCTGTTCTATGCCGGTGTTGCGTTTGCTTATTTTGTTGTGTTTCCATTGGTGTTTAAGTTCTTTACCAGCGTCGCTCCGCAAGGGGTTGAAGTTGCAACGGATATTTCAAGTTATCTCGATTTTGTACTGTCGTTATTTATGGCGTTTGGTATTGCATTTGAGATCCCTGTTGCGATTATTCTGTTGTGTTGGACCGGTGCTACCGATCCTGAGACGTTACGCAGTAAACGCCCATATATTATTGTGGCAGCGTTTGTGGTGGGTATGTTGTTAACGCCGCCTGATATTTTATCTCAGACCTTGTTAGCGATACCGATGTGCTTGTTGTTTGAAGTCGGTTTATTCTTCTCACGTTTTTACATCCGTAAAGATGATGAAGATGAATATGGCGATGAAGACGAACCGCAAGACGTAAAGAGCATCAGTAAAGAATAGGGTTTTATCTCCCTGTGATGATGAAAAAAACCGACCTAGTGTCGGTTTTTTTGTGTCTGTATATTGGCGTGATTATCACATAGTCAGTTAATGCCTGGCTCGATATACTGCAATCAAGAACTATTCATCAAGGGATGGAAAAGAAATGATAGATATTGGCGTTAATCTTACCAATAGCCGCTTTGATAAAGATCGAGCTGATGTAATTACACGTGCTCAAGCGGTTGGCGTAAAAGGACTGGTCATTACGGGCACTAGTATTGAGGAAAGCATTGCGGCACAGAAAATGGCTGAGCAATGGCCGAATTATTGTTACAGCACCGCCGGTGTTCATCCACATGATGCAGCATCGGTGACCGATTTAGCCTTGCCACAAATTCGAGCTTTAGCGCAATTGCCGCAAGTGGTAGCGATCGGTGAGTGTGGATTGGATTTCAATCGTGATTTTTCACCACGTCCACAACAAGAAGCGGTGTTTGAAGCGCAATTAGCTTTGGCGGCTGAGCTCAATATGCCGGTGTTTATGCATTGTCGTGATGCTCATGAGAGGTTTTTAGCGATCTTAAAACCATGGCGCGATAAATTACCTGCCGCCGTATTGCATTGCTTTACCGGTTCACAGCAAGAACTGCATGCGTGTTTGGCTCTTGATTTACATATTGGTATTACTGGCTGGATTTGTGATGAACGCCGCGGTACTGAGTTGCGTCAAATCGTTAAAGATATTCCGAGTCAGCGATTAATGATTGAAACGGATTGTCCTTATTTATTACCGCGAGATTATCGTCCTAAGCCGAAATCTAGCCGTAATGAACCTCTGTATTTACCCCATATTGCAACGGTTATTGGCGAGTGTCGTGGTGAGTCTGCGATACACGTTATCAATAATTCTTATCAAGTTAGCCAAGCTTTTTTTGCAATTTAATCCCACCTTAGTGATGTGAGTGATATTATCAATACTCATTAACCTGTAAGGAGTTTACCGTGTCAGTATCTATTCAAGGTGCTTTTCCTGGGCGTCGTATGCGTCGGGTTCGCAAGCATGATTTTAGTCGTCGTTTGATGGCGGAAAACCAGTTATCTGTTAATGATCTTATTTATCCGATGTTTGTACTTGAAGGTACTAACCGTCGCGAAAGTGTCGCTTCAATGCCGGGTATTGAGCGTTTATCAATTGACTTACTGTTAGAAGAAGCGGCTTATATTGCGAGTCTAGGTGTACCTGCCATTGCATTATTTCCCGTAGTGTCACAGCAGTTTAAGTCTGAGTTAGCGGAAGAAGCGTATAACGTTGATGGTTTAGTACAAACGGCAGTTCGTGCGTTAAAAGCACATGTGCCAGAGCTAGGTGTGATCACTGATGTTGCCTTAGATCCGTTCACGGTTCATGGTCAAGACGGTATTATTGATGATGAAGGTTATGTACTGAACGATATCACCACCGATATTTTGATCAAACAAGCGTTATCTCATGCTGATGCAGGTGCCGATGTTATCGCACCTTCCGATATGATGGATGGTCGTATTGGCGCTATTCGTGAAGCATTAGAGCAAGCGGGTCATATTAATACGCAAATTATGGCTTACTCAGCTAAATATGCGTCGAATTACTATGGCCCGTTTCGTGATGCAGTCGGTTCGACCGCTAATCTTAAAGGTGGCGATAAGAAAACCTACCAGATGGACCCTGCCAATAGTGACGAAGCGTTGCACGAAGTGGCAATGGACATCAGTGAAGGTGCCGATATGGTGATGGTGAAGCCGGGGATGCCTTATTTAGATGTGGTTCGTCGGGTGAAATCTGAGCTGCAAGTTCCGACATATGCTTACCAAGTGTCAGGTGAATACGCGATGCACATGGCGGCATTCCAAAACGGTTGGCTTAAAGAGCGTGAAACCGTAATGGAATCATTAATGTGTTTTAAACGTGCGGGTGCTGATGGTGTGTTGACCTATTTCGCTAAAACAGTGGCAGAATGGTTGGCGGCTGAAGGCGCTGAGCGTGGATTAAACTTGAAAAAATAGCGTTTATTTTTAGAGTAATAAGAAGCGAGCTTTGGCTCGCTTTTTTTGTGACAAATTATCCCTATGGTTTAACGTTTCGATTGATCGGGTTTTGCAGTGAAATTAAGGTTTCGGTTGATTGTACTTCTTTAATCGCTTGCAGTTTATTGATCAGCACATGCTGTAATTCTTCAATCGAATGGCACATCAATTTAACGAAAATATTGTAAGCGCCAGTGGTGTAATACGCTTCTACCACTTCATCAAGCTGATTAAGCTTTTCAAGTGCCGAATGATAATCACGGGCAGCATAAAGATTAATTCCAATAAAACAGCACACGTCATAGCCTAATAATTTCGGGTTAACGATGACTTCGGTGCCAGTAATGATTTGAGAGGCTCGCATTTTCTCAACCCGAACATGGACGGTTGCAGGGCTGACATTAAACCGTTTTGCCATTTCAGCGTAGGGTACTCGCGCATCTGTCATTAATGCGTTAAGAATATCGCGATCTAAATCATCGATGCGAACAGCTACATTCATCACAATTCCTTTCTAGCGAGGTAAGTTATTCGCATGCTGCGACCTGAGGCTATCTTATCCTTATGTTAGGTTGTGATACCAGAGCCAAGCTTGATTTGTAGTGCTATAATTCGCCGCCTATAGCTTCTATCTCCCATTGTTGAGTGAGATAGATATTGTTTAATATCGGAGAATGCAGTGCAGCTAGCCTTACTTTGTGAAGTTCCTCAACGTCAGTTTGAATTAGATCAACTCGCCGCCCGCTGGGGATTGACGCATGATGAGCACAGTTGCTTTGCGTTAGTGTTAACCGCTAACCAGTTAGAGCTGCGTAAGCTGGATGAGCCAAAACTTGGCGCTGTATTTGTTGATTTGGCCAGTGGTGCTGTGGCACATCGCCGTAAATTTGGTGGTGGTCGTGGTCAAGCGATTGCTAAAGCGGTTGGTTTGAAAAATGGTTTAACGCCAACAGTATTAGATGCAACTGCGGGGTTGGGGCGTGATGCTTTTGTATTGGCTTCATTAGGTTGTAAAGTACAATTGGTTGAGCGTCATCCGGTCGTTGCGGCTTTACTTGATGATGGTTTAGCACGCGCTAAAGCGGATCCTGAAATTGGTCACTGGGTCAGTGAGCGAATGCAGTTATTACATGCGTCGAGCCAAGATGCATTGCTTCAATTAGCCGCTGATAAAGATTTTGTTGCTCCGGAAGTGATTTATCTCGATCCGATGTACCCACATAAAAAGAAATCGGCATTGGTTAAAAAAGAAATGCGTGTTTTTCAAACCTTAGTTGGTGCAGATTTAGATGCCGATGAATTGTTTGCGCCAGCGTATGCGTTAGCCACTAAACGGATTGTAGTTAAACGTCCTGACTATGCTGAATTTTTAGCAAATGCTAAGCCGTCAATGGCGATTGAGACCAAGAAAAATCGGTTTGATATTTATGTTAAAGCGGGCATGAAGAATAATGACGAACTAAAATAAAAATTTACAAATTTAGCGTCTAAGCGCACACTCAGTACTGGAATTACGAATCATTATCGTTTAATGTCGTGAAACTGGTTATCTTAAGCGAGGGTGTGTTGATGGTTAAATCTTTATGTAAGTATCGTCGTGCTGAAATTGCCGATCAATTTGCAACGATCACGAAGATTGTCAGTGAGCCAAAATTTATTTGTGCCAGCTGTACGCGGGTTGCGAGTGATAAAGATTACTTATGTAAACCTAGCCTTTTAACGAGTGCTAGTGCATCAACAATAGCCCCAACGATGACTCCTATGTCTGCTCCAATAATGACATTGGCTGCATCAGCGCCGCCAGCACCTATGATGATGAACGTTCACCAGTTACCTATGCCAACCGCTGTTGGTCAAAGTCGGATTGAAATGGTCACCGTTGTTGAGCAAGTAGAAGTTATTGAACAGCCAGATGAATTACTTAAGCAGACTGAGAAACTTAAAAAATTAGCCAAGAAAAAAACTAAATTATTAAAAAAAGCGGCTAAAGCGGTGAAGAAATTTGATAGGCAATTATGTAAAACCAAACTAGCTTTGGGGATAGCATAACAGCTTTATAATAAACGAATTATCGGCAACAAAAAAAGCCTCTCAGCAATGGGAGGCTTTTTTATAGGTATTGGTTTATTAATCAACGTGTTTAATTAACACTGCCATCATTACGCCAACAACCACAGATACCATAATACTTGAAACAATCAGCCAAGGAAGCATATCCATAACAGTTATCCAAATGTTAAATAAAAAGGACAGAGCCGCTATTGAATCGTGTTTATGGGTTAGGAGCAATGGGGTAGATATACCTTGTAATATCTGTTTACATTTTGAAACATGTTAATCTGAAAACTGTTATCCAGACGAAAAAAAAGCGCCATCAAGGCGCTTTTTTCAGTGCTAAAACTTAAGCTTGATCGGGTTTTGCCAGTTGTAGTGCTTGGCGAGAGACTTCTGCTGCTGCTTGCTTATCGCCTAATTGCTCAAGGGTAGCAACGAGGTGGGCGTAATCCGTCACATCTGGACGTATTGCAATTGCTTTCTCTAAGTGATCTTTCGCTGGCTGCCATTGTCCATCAGCCATTAGCATTTGACCTAATGCGCTTTGTAACGCTGGATTATTACCGTTGTTGGCTAATAAATCTTGTAGGCTAACAATCGCAGGGTGGCGATCGGGGAGCGTTAATTGTGGCATTAAGCTAATTAAGTTCTGCTCAGGGTTTTTCTTGATAGCATCACGCAAGATAGGGAAGGCATCCGAATCTGCATGGCGAACAATCATCTGCTTAACAAAACAAGCCACTAATGCGGGATTGTGTTTGTCTTTGCGATTGATGCTATTCCAGTAACCGATTAAACCATCACTGCCATTTTGTTGGCTCAGGTGGTGCATTTGACCACATTGTGCTTGGATATCAAGTTGGGCTGCTTCTGTTGCTGTAATCACTCCCGCTTTAGTTAATTGAGGTAGCAATGCAAGGAGGGCTTTCCAATCTTCTAATTGTAAATAACACTGCTGTAATAAACTCAGTATCATTGGATTACGCGGGCTGGTTGGTTGTACGTCTTGCAAGGTTGCTAATGCTTGCTCAAATTGTTGTTGACGAATATGAAGCTTGGCACGTGTCAGTGATACCGCTAGGCTCTCAGTATCTTGTTCTGCTGCCAGTTGTAAATATTGATCACGCTGTTGGGTTTTACCTAAGCCTTGTGCAGCTTCTGCTGCTGCTAAGTAGTTTAAGATTGGTGCGTCGCTGTATTTTGCTGACTTAGACAGCATTTTTTCTGCCGCTTTCCAGTCACCTTCAGCAACTTTCAATAGTCCTTCAGCAGTATTACGACGTGCTTTTCGTACCTGACGACCACTAAACCAACCACGGGTTGAGTTGCCCATTGAAAATAGGCGGCGCAGAATAAACTCAAGTACAAAAAATATCGCAACAATCGCAATGGCCGCAATGATAAGTGTGGTTAAGCTCATTTCAATGGTTTGATTGGCAAACGAGATCAATACATAGCCTTGATGACCAGCAAGATCGGGGCTGACAATGATACCGGCAATCAAAGCGATGACCAATAACAACAATTTAATCATTATTTGGTTTCCTCTTTGGTTGTAGTTGAGTAAGTAACAACCGCTTTGTCATTTGCCTTGGCATTTTCAGGTGTTGCTGTTTGTTTTTTAACGGCTTCTTTTACTGTTGGTACAATAACTTTTATCGTTGGTTTATTTGGTTTAAGTTCCGGCTTAACTGCTTTTACTGCAGGCTCACTAAGCGATGTCATTTTATTGCGTAGCACTTGATTGACTAATTGGGTGATCATCGCTTGCGATTGCAGCTTAGCTGGATAATCAACGTTCACATTTTGTTGTTCTAGTTGCTGTAAGCCAGCAATAAAACTTTGGGTTTTCGGTGATGATAAGTCGTAGTACTGTTGCGACCATTTGATCGCTGTGGCGATTGATTCACGGTAAATAGTACCTTGATCGCGATATACCGCCGCAATCGCTGTTTCGAGTTTGTTGGTAATATTTTGTTGGAGATAGAAATCTTGTTGCGGTGATAATAACGGCACAACACTGCCATCACGCTTACGATAAGTAATGAAATTCTCACTAAAATTCTTTAATGAAGTCATTAGATTATCTTTCCAATCATTGACGGATTGGCTAACGGTTGGGTTTTGCTGTGGCTCTGCTTTAGCTAAGATTGCATTGGCTAATGGTAAGCTATCAATACTATTTTCAAGACTGTTAAGGCGCAATACGATACCGTCACGATCAACCACTGTGATTGATTTTAGGGCGGTAATGTCATTACTCATTGCTTGACGTAGATTTTTTAGACTTGGGTCATTAAGCTCGGCGATACGGTGATCAGCGGCTTCCAGTAATAAAGTTGCACTGGTAACGTCATGTTCTAACCATAATTTACGACCAGCCATTTTAACCAAGTAATCAGCTTCAGCTAATAACCAATCGTTAGGCTCTTGGCCTTTTAAATCAGTAAGCGCAGTTTGAATCGAATCGATCGATTTTTGCTGTTGGTTAATACCTTGCTCAATCTTCTGTTGGCTTGTGCTAAGTTCATTATTAACCATCGTAATGGTTTGCTGCTGGTCGGCTTGCATTGCCGCTTTCATGGTCGCAATTTGTTGCTGTAAGGCAGCCACTTGCTGTTGTTGTTGTAGGCCTTGTTGATGGCCGTGATAGTAAAGACCACCACCCAGTGCTAATACGAGAGCAATGGCAACCCAACCGGTTTTGCTACCTGATTTTTTTTGTTTAGTTGTTGCTGGTGCTGTTTGACTCGTTTTTGAAGCAGTAACCGCAGGCTTATCTTTCGTTGATGGCGTTGCAGTTGGATTGGTGTTGGTTGTTTTGTCTGTCATCCTAATTATTCCGTTAGCTTACGTTGCTTTTTAGGAACGTGAATAACGCCTGATTGGCGGCGCTTCCCACGGTAGAAATATGTCTGTAGCCAAGCGTTAAAGCTTGATCTGCGATTCGTTGACTTGGTACGAAAAGATGGCAATTATAAAGCCAAGTCAAATCCTCAATTGGGATCAATCCCGTTAAGTATATTAACTGTTCACTACTTGTGACAACTAGAGCCTGTATTTGCTGTTGTTGCCATTGTTGGACTAATTGTGTTGCATCGAGAGCAAGCCAGCAGCGTTGATAAGTCTCACAATAACTGACTTGAGCGTGGCGAGCGGTTAATGCTTGATAGATTAATTCGCGTCCCCCATTACCTCGTAAGATTAATACTCTACGTTGGCGAATATTAGCAAGCTCAGGTAAGGCTAATAGTGCTTCACTATCATGACTACCTGTGGGTGAGTTCACTGGTTGCTGACAGGCTTGCGCTAAAGCAGCAGCTGTCTTGTCGCCAACGGCTATATAATGCATGTTTTTTGGCCATTCTGCACCTTGTGAAATCAAGTAATCAGCTGCAAAACGTACCGCATGATAGCTAACTGCAATGATGTAGTCACCCGATCGCAGTTGTTGAATTTGTTCTATTAATCTATTTATATGTTTCCCTTGCTGCACCTCAAGTAAAGGCTGAGCAATTGCGCTGATCGCCACTTGGTTAAGTTGTGCGACCAATTGATCGCATTCTGGTGCCGGACGGGTGATCAGCACTGTCATTAGGCGTTACCGTATAAACGATCAAGGATGTCTTTAGCACCTTTGGCTAATAACTCTTCCGCTAAGGTTTCACCTAATTGTTCAGCATCAGCAATCGGACCGCTGATTTCAGCGCGAACAATAATGCTACCGTCGGGTTCTCCGACTAAAGCCCGTAACCAAATTGTATCACCTTGTAGTTCTGCATAGCTGCCAATCGGTACTTGGCAACCACCTTGAAGACGGTTATTCATTGCACGTTCACACAGTACACGGGTCGCTGTTGGTTGGTGATTAAGAGGGGCTAGTAATTGACGTACTCGTTGATCATCTAATCGACACTCAATGCCGACAGCACCTTGACCGACAGCAGGTAAGCTGATTTCTGGTGTCATTTCACTGCGAATACGAGCATGCATTTTCAGACGTTTTAAACCGGCACAAGCTAAAATAATAGCGTCATATTGACCTTCATCAAGTTTACGCAGGCGGGTGTTTACATTGCCACGGAGGTCATTAACGATCAGATCAGGACGTTGAGCGCGTATTTGGCACTGGCGACGTAAACTTGATGTCCCCACAATCGCCCCTTGTGGCAATTCATCAATTGAGTTGTAGTGATTAGACACAAAAGCATCACGTGGATCTTCACGTTCGCAGATAGTCACTAAGCCTAGCCCTTCAGGAAACTCAACCGGTACATCTTTCATTGAATGCACGGCAATATCGGCACGACCTTCAAGCATGGCTACTTCAAGTTCTTTGACAAAGAGACCTTTGCCGCCCACTTTGGCTAAAGGGGTGTCTAAAATAATGTCGCCTTTTGTTACCATAGGTAGCAGTTCAACAACAAGACCTGGGTGAGCCTGTTCGAGTTCAGCTTTGACGAATTCTGCTTGCCACATAGCTAATGGGCTTTTGCGGGTAGCAATGCGAATCGGTTGGGTTGTCATCATAGTAAAGAGGGTCCGTTAACCAAGGTTATTATTATTTCTGCTGAGTATCGTACCACTACCTAAGCATGGATGATAATTCGTGTATTGCGGTTCCTGATTCCAAGCGTTATTGTGTAGCCCACAGCAATATAAAATGTGATATTTATCGCAATAAGTCGTTGTTTGATACCTAGTTGCAGGGCTACTGTCTGTTGTTAGTTATTGATACGATTTAGAGTCTGACAATCACGGATGAATCATGGACAGTTGTTACTGGGCAAGCTTGGCATTATCTTTACCGTAGGTATTAAAAATGATACATTGATCACGTTTTTTTCTCATTTTGAATAAAATTTACGCTATTAATGTCAAACTGCGGGCCGCACTAACACTGCTAGCTCTTGGAAGAGTAATTTGCAAAATTATATCAAGACGCTAAAAGGTAGACTGGACACATTGACTGAGCTTCGTATTGAACGAGCACGCTTAGCAATGAATGAGCCGTCGGTACAGGTTTTTGATCTGTTGCCTGTCTTATTACATTATAACCACCCAGCGTTGCCGGGGTTCCTTGATCAACAGGTTCCTCAGGGAATTGCGCATTTTGTCGTCACAGATGTACAACAGCAATTTATTAATAATTGCTCACGTACTGCGGCAATGCCAATCACTCCGCTCTTGGTTGCTGACACTGACTGCCCTATTACTGGTCTTTACGCCATGGGTAGCACTTCTTCTATGGGACAAAGTCTCACCAGTGATCTCGATATTTGGGTCTGCATTCCAACCACATTAAATAACCATTGCCGCGAAGCATTAGATCGTAAATGTAGCTTG
This sequence comes from uncultured Photobacterium sp., assembly GCA_947039005.1. Lineage (GTDB taxonomy): Bacteria > Pseudomonadota > Gammaproteobacteria > Enterobacterales > Vibrionaceae > Photobacterium. Next base: position 61,549 of record CAMQXY010000001.1, on the reverse strand, counting down.
GTTTCTCAATGGGCGATGGAACAAGGGGTTGAAGCTAACTTCTTTTTAATCGACGAAAACCGTTTCCGTGAAAATTTTTCTGAAGCCATGACCGGTGAAAACTGTGGCTCAAGTCAGCATTTATTGCTGTTAGATGAGTTCTATCGTTCCGCGGTGTGTTTAGCTGGATTGCCTTTATTATGGTTTATGGTGCCACCAGAAATGGAAGAGTGCTATGACCAATATATCGATGATTTGGTTGCTAAAGGTTATATTCAACGCGACCAATGGATTGATTTTGGTGGCTTGATGCGTATTCCTGCCGAAGAATATTTTGGCTCCAGTTTATGGCAGTTATACAAAAGTATTGATTCTCCGTATAAATCGGTTTTAAAAGCCATTTTGCTTGAAGCCTATTCATGGGAATACCCACATACTCAATTATTAAGCCTTGATGGTAAGCGCCGTTTCTTTGCTGAAGATCGCAGTGAATATTGCATGGATGCTTATTATTTAATGCTTGAAAAAGTGACTCGCTATTTAGAACGTATTAATGATCACCGTCGTTTAGATTTGGTACGTCGCTGTTTTTATTTAAAAACCCACGAAAAATTAACCCGCAAGCCAGCATCGGGCTCAGTAGTGTGGCGTCGACAAGCGTTGCAACAGTTAACTGAGCGATGGCAGTGGTCGACCGAGGTTGTGGCTGAGCTAGATAATCGCCGTAATTGGAAAGTCGCTCAAGTGAAGCAAGCCCATAATGAGTTGCTTGATGCGTTAATGCTGAGTTACCGAAATTTAATTCGTTTTGCTCGTCGTAATGATATTACCTCGGCTATTAGCCCTGAAGATATCAGTATTCTGGCGCGTAAGTTATATGCTGCGTTTGAGGTGCTTCCCGGTAAGGTGACGCTATTAAATCCGCAAATATCACCGGATTTACACGAACCTGATTTAAGTTTTATTCAAGTACCTGAAGGGCGAACCAATACTGCTGGTTGGTATTTGTATAAACAACCTATTGAAGCAAAATACATTTTAGGTCAGCCGCCGTTAGAGCATAACCGTTACTTATCAAAATTAGTCGCGTGGAGCTATTTCAATGGCTTGTTGACTGAATCGACCCATTTACACACTGTGGCTCGTCATGCTGATATGGATTTAGACAAGCTGTATCAATTGGTGAGTGATATTCGTAATACTTTTCCAATTCGACGTCCACATCCAGGCTTACAAGCGTTATCGAGTCCGTGTGAAATTCGTCAATTAGGGTTGTTTGTTAATTTAGAAAACGATCCAACCACAGAGCTAAAAAATCGCTCGGTTAAATTTGATTTTAAAACCACTGATATTTTCAGTTATGGACCCGAGCAGAAATGCTTAGTTGGCAGTGTCGATTTGGTTTATCGTAATTCGTGGAACGAAGTACGAACGTTAAATTTTAGTGGCAATTATGCCATGCTTGATGCGCTGAAAACCATGCTCGGTAAAATGCATCACGATGCTATCCCACCCGAAGCGATTGATGTGTTTTGTTATAGCAAACATATGCGTGGTTTAATTCGTAACGTGGTCTATCAATTGGTGGCTGAGTGTATTGAAATGCGCTTAAAACCAGTCGAACAAGAAAAGCGCCGTCGTTTTAAAGCAGTGCATATTGCTGATGAAACCTATGGTTTATTCTTTGAACGCCGTGGTGTTTCAGTACAGCGACTTGAAAATTCAGTTGATTTCTATAGCTGCATTTCATCGAATAAAGTCAGCGGGATGCCAAAAGTGGTGATGGGTAAAACTGATGAACCTCATCCGCCTGAGATTGTTGATGCTTATGCCAGTGAGGGTTTGATTCAATTCTTTTTTGAAGATTGTGATCAAGGTTTCAATATCTATATTTTAGATGAAACCAATCAAATGGAAGTGTATCGCCAGTGCAATGGCAATAAAGATGAGATGGTTCATGGTGTGAACCGTTTTTATACTTCTTCTCAAGATCGCTTTAGTTATAGTGCTAATTTTATCAATTTTAATTTGCCACAATTTTATAATATTGTTCATAATGATAAAGGCGATTTACAAGTATTGCCGTTTAAAAGTGGTCAAGTCACCCGCCGTCATGATAGTGCTGAAGCGATAAATAATAGTATTCGCCTCAATTAATATTATTGACAGGGACAGACTCAGAAAAAAGCCTTCATTTTTTGAAGGCTTTTTTTATAACTGAGATATGTAAATTGGCGTTACCAAGCTACATTTTCACCTGCATGCAGGCTGCATTCTTGTTTAAGTAGTGTAAATAATTCTTTATCGCTACGGGTACAGCGCCATTCGCTACCTGTGTATTTGAAATGGTAACCACCTGATTTTGAAGCTAACCATAGTTCATGTAGCGGTTCTTGGCGGTTTATTACAATTTGACTGCGGTTAGCAAACTCTAATGTGAGCACGTTACCTGTGGCTTCTGGCTCAATATCAACACCGGATTCATCGATGCCTTCTTCGATCTGCATTAGTGCCAGATCGGCCAGTTGGTGAAATTCAGTATCATTCATCCTATTACGTCCTATTGCATTTCTTGTTCTTGGTGCGATTATAGAGGTCATTGGAATGATAATCACTGGCTTTGAATTATGCATAAAGGTTTATTAGCAATTTTGGTCTTAGGATCGTTAATTTTAGCTGGCTGTGGCCAAAGTGGACCACTTTATATGCCAAAGGATGCACCCCAACAACATCAGCCACAATAAAAATATAATAGCGATGATGATTTAATATCAGTAATAGTCAACCAGACAGGGAAGGACAACATTGGATTATTTTAACTACCAGCAAGATGGACAATTATGGGCGGAAGACGTGGCATTGTCCGAGTTAGCCGCACAATATGGTACCCCGCTTTATGTTTACTCTCGGGCAACCTTAGAGCGCCATTGGCATGCGTTTGATCACGCTGTCGCCACTCAGCCTCATTTGATTTGCTATGCGGTAAAAGCCAATTCAAATCTTGGGGTTCTTAATGTCCTTGCACGTTTAGGCTCTGGGTTTGATATTGTGTCGGTGGGGGAGTTAGAGCGAGTATTAGCCGCTGGTGGTGATCCTACTAAGGTGGTTTTTTCTGGAGTAGGTAAAACGGCGCAAGAAATGCAGCGCGCACTTGAGGTCGGGATTAAATGTTTTAATGTTGAATCTGAACCTGAATTAGAGCGTTTAAATCATGTTGCAGGTCAATTAGGTAAAATAGCGCCGATTTCATTGCGGATTAATCCTGATGTTGATGCTAATACCCATCCTTATATTTCAACTGGGCTGCGCGACAATAAATTTGGTATTGCGCGTGAACGTGCGCTTGAAGTGTATCAATTAGCTCATCAATTACCGCACCTAAAGGTGGTAGGGATGGATTGTCATATTGGTTCTCAGTTAACGGAAGTACAGCCTTTTATTGATGCTACTGAACGCTTATTAGCATTAATTGATGAGTTGAAATCGGTGGGGATTGAGATAAAACATTTAGATCTCGGTGGTGGCTTAGGGGTCACTTATAACGATGAGCAACCACCGTTACCTGCTGATTATGCGATTGCATTGCTCTCACGCTTGACGGTTTATCCTGAGCTTGAATTGATTTTTGAGCCTGGGCGCGCGATTGCTGCGAATGCTGGCGTATTACTGACCAAGGTTGAGTTTTTAAAGCACACTCAATATAAAAACTTTGCCATCGTAGATGCTGCAATGAATGATTTAATTCGACCGACCTTGTATTCCGCGTGGCAAGATATTGTGCCTGTGATCCCGCGTCAGGGTGAAAGCCACTGTTATGATTTGGTTGGCCCTATTTGTGAAACGGGCGATTTTATTGGTAAAGATCGTCACTTATGTTTAGCGGCCGATGATCTCCTTGCGGTAAGGTCGGCAGGAGCTTATGGTTTCGTGATGGCCTCTAATTATAACTCTCGTCCTCGCGTCGCTGAAGTAATGGTGGATGGCTCGCAAGTGCATTTAGTGCGTGCGCGTGAAACGTTAGAGCAACTTTGGCAGCATGAATATCTCGTTAAATGATTGTCGTCGCAACTGAAGCTTAATAATTAAGGAACATCATGCAGATTAATTTTTCCAAAATGCATGGGCTGGGCAATGATTTTGTTGTTGTCGATTGTGTCACGCAAAATGTATTTTTTTCGCCAGATGCTATTCGCCGCTTAGCGGATCGTCATCGTGGCATTGGTTTTGACCAATTATTGGTGGTTGAACCACCGTATGATCCTGAAACGGATTTCCACTATCGCATTTTTAATGCTGATGGGAGTGAAGTTGAGCAATGTGGTAACGGCGCCCGTTGTTTTGCGCGCTTTGTATCAATGAAAGGCTTAACCAATAAATACCATATTTCCGTGAGCACTAAAGCCGGAAAAATGGTGTTAAAGCTCGAAAGTGACGGTCAAGTTACCGTTAATATGGGCGCGCCTAATTTTGAACCCGCTAAAATACCGATGCGAGCTAAGCAGGCTGAGAAAACCTACTTGTTACGGGTCGGTGAGCAAACTTTGTTTTGTGGCGCTGTTAGTATGGGTAATCCCCATTGTGTCACTATTGTTGATGATGTTGATACCGCAGAGGTTGAAACATTGGGGCCGTTACTTGAATCACACGAACGTTTCCCTGAACGTGTAAACGCAGGTTTTATGCAGATCATTGATCGGGGCACTGTGAAATTACGGGTTTATGAGCGTGGTGTGGGTGAAACTCAGGCGTGTGGTAGTGGTGCTTGTGCTGCGGTGGCGATTGGTTACAGTCAAGGGCTGCTGGATGAGAATGTTAAAGTGTGTTTACCCGGTGGCGATTTATATATTCGCTGGGCCGGCGAGGGTAAGCCGTTATTTATGACGGGTCCTGTTGCCCATGTGTTTGATGGTCAATTTATTCAATAGTGATATCTATAGCTTGTCATTATAGCGAATGGCGCTAATTAACGAGGTTTATGTGAGCACGCTTCCCCAAAGTTTTGAACAACCCCTAGAGCGTTTTTATGAATATTTGCGTAGTGAGCGTGAACTCAGTTTACATACGCAGCAAAATTATAAACGCCAATTAACCTGTATTGCCGAGCAATTGTTAGAACTTGGGGTTGAAAACTGGCAGCAAGTTGATGCTGGCTGGGTGCGCCAAATTGCCAGTAAAGGGATGCGTAATGGTCTCAAAGCCAGCAGTTTAGCGATGCGGTTATCTGCGTTACGCAGTTTCTTTGATTATCTTGTGCGTCAGCAATTGTTACCTGCTAACCCTGCGAAAGGTGTTGCGGCACCGCGTAAAGCACGGCCATTGCCTAAAAACCTCGATGTTGATGAAATGAATCAATTGCTAAATGTTAAGGACGATGATCCATTGGCCGTTCGTGATCGCGCCATGATGGAATTAATGTATGGCGCAGGTTTACGTTTATCTGAATTGGTGGGTTTAGATGTGCGTGACATTAATTTAACCAAAGGCGATTTACGGGTTATCGGTAAAGGTGATAAAGAACGGATTGTTCCTTTTGCCGGTTTAGCCTGTGAATGGGTGGGTAATTGGCTTAAATTACGTGGAAATATTGCCAACGCTGATGAAAATGGGTTATTTGTATCGAAGCTTGGGCATCGAATTTCAAACCGTAATGTTCAAAAAAGAATGGCGGAATGGGGACAAAAACAGTCGGTATCGAGTCATATTAATCCGCATAAATTACGCCATAGTTTTGCAACCCACATGTTGGAATCGAGTGGTGACTTACGCGCCGTTCAAGAATTATTAGGTCATGCGAATTTAACCACCACCCAAATCTATACGCATCTTGATTTTCAGCATTTAGCCAAAGTCTATGATGAGGCTCATCCACGTGCCAAACGTCGTTAATGCTTTCTTGAACAGTAAGTTATAGGATCAACCATGCAATTTTATCGTCACTTAGGCCCGATTAACGCTCTTACGTTTGATCTTGATGACACGCTGTATGATAACCATCCGGTGATTGTACGTGCCGAGCAGGCGATGTTTGATTGGTTAGCACAACTATTGCCACAGCCGACTATGATCAGTCGTGATGATTGGCAGCGTGTAAAGCAACAACTTGCTGCGGTTGATTCAAGTTTGATTCATGATGTTAGTGAGTGGCGGTATGAAGCCTTAAAAATTAGTTTAATGCAGTTAGGATGGCGTCTTAAAGAGGCAGAGTTAGCTGCGCGGCAAGGGTTGGAATTAGTCTTGGTTGAGCGCAACAAGGTTGATGTGCCTGCTGAAACTCATCGAGTGTTGGCGTTATTAAGCGCTAAATTACCGTTAGTGGGGATCACTAATGGCAATGTTGATCCGCAGCAAATAGGCTTGGCAAAATATTTTAGTGCCATCTATCAAGCAGGTCGGGATGGGTTAGCCAAACCAGAAGCGGATTTATTTGAGCATGCTACTCGCCATTTAGGTATACCTGCGCAACAGATTTTACATGTTGGTGATCATCTCCACACCGATGTTTTTGGTGCCAAGCAACAAGGTTTGCAAGCGTGTTGGTACAATGATCAGCAGCGATCATTAACCACCACTAATGCGACGATGTTACCTGATGTTGAAATTACCCACTTAGCCGAATTATTACCACTAGTGGGTTTGGCTAACAATTGATCTGTGGTGAGTCTTAATCATGACAGGCCTCGATGGGGATAACATCGCATTAGAATCCATAATTATTGGTACGGTATTTATTTAACCACTGATCGATGGATAATTTTCCAGCTCCCCAGAATATTATTACTAATAACATCATTCCCCATAGTTGGTGATCATAAAAACCCTGCTGCCATAGCGCAGGGTATGACACTACTGCAATAATATTAAATCCAAATAACAGTATTGCCATTGGTCGTGCAAATAATCCCAAGGCTAAAAAAGCAGGCACGATTAATTCAACCGCGGTGCCACTATAAGCGGCAAATTGCCACGGTAAAATAGGTACTTGATATTCGTATTCAAACAGATACAGAGTGCTATCCCAACTGCCATATTTAATTAATCCGGATTTAAAAAATGCCATGGCGACCCAAAGCCGACTAAAGAGTAATAACAGTGGTTGCAGAGGGTGGGTTAGTCGCTGAAAAAAAGGATCAATGGTGCGCATAAAATTAATCATCAATAGTAACCTTACAAATATCGTCAACTAAGTGGTGGTGTAATAATTGTGGTAACAGGGTTAGTTGTGCAGGTGTTAGCGCTGCGATTGGACGTTGTTGTTGGCAGTCGGTAACTAAAGCGATTAATTCTGGCGTGATAGCTTGCTGCCAAATTTGCCATTGATAATGTTGAATCAGGGCTGATTGGGGCTGATTAATATCAAGATCCGCTAATAATTGTTGTTGGTGATCATCATCAGCTTGATTAACCACTTCCCATAATGAGACCACCGCATATTGACTGCTAAAAATTCGAGTAGCAGCTGGAATTTGAAAATAATAATGGTGCGGACAAAGAGCATCGGTTGGATGTTCGAGTTGGCGCAACTTTTCTAGCGGTAAGCGACCATCATGGCAAGCTAAGCGGCTGACAATATCTCGTTGCCATTCTAGTGTGGCAAGATCAGCTAAATAAGGCAGACTCTGTGATAACGATGCTTGGGCGGTAATTGTCGCAGCAAAATCGTTACCATAAACGCTGACATCACCTTGCCGTAATGGGTGATTAAGAATATGTAGCCGAGCTAATTGTGCAAAACAGTCATCGCCAATCATTGCGTTAACAGTGGAATAGACACTTGCTAATACCTCAGTGACGCCAATAATAAAATTATTGCAGTACAGTTGCAGTCGTTGCTGTGCACTAAAATGATCACTCACGATTGTGGTGGGTAAATCGTGGGATTGATACTGTAAGGCTGCGGCAAATTGGTGTTGTAGTTGGTGTAAGTTAGGCGCTGTTGATGATGATGTCATTGGCGAACTCCTTATCGATAATGGCTTGGGCTTTATTCGCTTCAGCGAGTAATGTTGCTAGGGATGGAATCTCCGCATCCCATTCAATTAAGGTTGGGGTGTGGCTACCATGACAACGGATCCATTGTTGATACAGTTGCCATACTGCAGCACTGACGGGTTGACTGTGAGTATCAATCCAGACTTCGCCTTGAGGGAGCTGTTTACGAATAAATCCTGCGAGGTGTATTTCTTGAACTACGGTTGGGTCGATAGCCGCTAAATAGGTTTGGCAATCAAAGTGATGATTGAAACTACTGACATAAATATTATTTAAATCCAATAATAATCCGCAGCCTGTTCGTCGCTGTACTGCCATTAAAAATTCCCATTCTGGAATGGTTGAATGTTGAAACTGTAAATAACTGGATGGATTTTCAATCAGCATTTGACGGTTTAATGCGTGCTGAACTTGATCGACTTTATCGCAAAAATTATCCAGTGCCTCTTCGGTATACGGTAACGGCAATAAGTCATTAAAGAATTGACCATCAACCGAACTCCAACTGAGGTGATCTGAAATTAAAAACGGTTTAGCCTCAGTGATTAATTGTTTGAGTTGCTGTAAATGCTCAAGGTTGAGCGGATCGGTAGATCCTAATGACAGCCCAATGCCATGGCAGCTAATAGGATAATGAGACTGTAATTGGCGCAGTTGTTGACGCGCTAATGAATGCGGGTTGAAATAGTTTTCACTGTGAATTTCTAACCATCCTATTGGTGGCTGGCTGGTAATGATCTCAGCAATATGAGGTGAGCGTAAACCCACCCCAATTGGCTGTTGGGATGAAAAATCCACTTAGTTACGCCTTCTCAGTTGAACCGCCATGGAGGCGATCACAGAGTCCTTTTGGCACGACTACAAAGGCATCTTTTTGAGCATCTTCTTTTGCAGATCCAGCACAAGAACTGGTTTTGGTGGCGCAATCATTCTTACCTGCCTTGCTGACGCCATAACATTTTTCTTTGGCCATTTTTTTGCCCATTTCTTCGGCTACGGCAGTCGTTGAGGCAAGCGATCCTGCCAGTGCAATTAATCCAGTCATCGCTGATGCTAAGGCAATATTGGTTTTTTTCATGATAATTCCTTGCTTATTATTGAGGGTTGGTTTGCGGTCATTTGGTGGCATTAATACGCCCTTAGAATAATAGACACAGTAAAGACGATATTTATTACACAATGATGTTAATTATTTTAACAATGATGTTGTTTTTGTGTTTCTGAACTCTGCGAAAATCGCCACAAAGATATCGCAGCAATCTTTATTGGGGCTGGTATAATCATCACCATTGTATAAATAACCAGTAGATAGCGATGGACGTTTCACTTCTATTAGATGGCCTCAATGATAAACAACGCGAGGCGGTGGCTGCGCCGTTGGGTAATCACCTAGTATTGGCGGGCGCGGGCAGTGGTAAAACCCGTGTGCTAGTGCATCGTATTGCTTGGTTGTTGACGGTTGAACAAGCGTCACCGTACTCGATTATGTCGGTAACGTTTACCAATAAAGCGGCGGCTGAAATGCGCGGTCGTATTAATGAATTAATGCATGGTTCGAGTGCTGGGATGTGGAATGGTACTTTCCATGGCTTATGTCACCGCATGTTACGCGCCCACTATTTGGATGCGCGCCTACCTGAAGATTTTAATATTTTAGATTCTGATGATCAGATGCGGTTACTACGCCGGTTGATTAAAGCGCAGAATTTAGATGAAAAACATTGGCCTGCTCGTCAAGGTGCTTGGTATATCAATGCCAAGAAAGACGAAGGTTTACGCCCACAGCATGTTGAAACCTATAACGATCCGGTTGAGCAAACGTGGTTGCGCATTTATACCGCTTATCAAGAAGCCTGTGATCGTGCGGGTTTGGTCGATTTTGCCGAGTTATTGCTGCGCTCGTTTGAGTTATTACGTGATAACAAACATATCCGTGAGCATTACCAAGCGCGCTTTAAACATATTTTGGTCGACGAGTTTCAAGATACCAACAATATTCAATTTGCGTGGCTGCGATTAATGGCTGGCCCTGATTGTCATGTGATGATTGTCGGTGATGATGACCAATCTATTTATGGTTGGCGTGGCGCACAAGTTGAGAATATTCAACGCTTTTTAAATGATTTTAATAACGCTTCATCGATATTTTTGGAGCAGAATTACCGTTCTACCGCCAATATTCTTAATGCTGCCAATGAGCTTATCGCCAATAATACCGCTCGTATGGGTAAGAATTTATGGACAGAAGATGGCGATGGCGAGCCAATTTCTTTGTATTCTGCCTTTAATGAACTTGATGAAGCACGGTTCGCTGTGGGTAAAATCAGAGAGTGGCGTGACCAAGGTGGCAGTCTTAGCGATACCGCTTTTCTGTACCGCAGTAATGCCCAATCGCGAGTATTAGAAGAAGCGTTAATTCAGGCGGGAATGCCGTATCGTATTTATGGCGGCATGCGTTTCTTTGAGCGCCAAGAAATTAAAGATGCGTTAGCTTATTTGCGCCTTGTTGGTAATCGTAATGATGATGCTTCATTTGAACGGGTTGTTAATACTCCAACCCGTGGTTTAGGCGATCGTACCCTAGAAACCATTCGTTTAACCGCCCGTGATCGTGGTTTAACCATGTGGCAATCGAGTCTGGCGTTATTAGATGAGCAAGTACTTGCGGGGCGTGCGGCCAATGCATTACAGCGCTTTATTGAATTGATTAATGCGCTAGAAGATGACACCGCTGAATTGCCAATGTACCAACAAACTGATGATGTTATTCGTCATTCAGGGTTACGGGCAATGTATGAGCAAGAAAAAGGCGAAAAAGCCCAAGCGCGAATCGAGAACTTAGAAGAATTAGTCACTGCAACCCGTCAGTTTGAAATCCCTGAAGAAGCGGCGGATATGAATCCGTTGTCAGCGTTCTTAGCCCATGCGGCATTAGAAGCGGGTGATGGTCAAGCGGATGCCTTTGAAGATGCGGTGCAGCTAATGACCATGCACAGCGCCAAAGGATTAGAATTTCCAGTGGTGTTTATGGTCGGCGTTGAAGAAGGGATGTTCCCAAGCTCACGCACCATTGAAGAAGCGGATCGGTTAGAAGAAGAGCGTCGCTTGTGTTATGTCGGCATGACGCGAGCAATGAAGAAGTTGTATATCACTTATGCAGAAATGCGACGTATATATGGCAAAGATAACTTCCATAAGCCATCACGCTTTATTCGTGAAATTCCTGAGCAATATGTTGAGGAAGTACGAATGAAAGCGCAAGTTTCGCGTCCAGTGAGTAGTGGTCGTTTTAGCCAAACCCAAGTCAATAATAACTTTAACGAGACTGGTTTTAGTTTAGGTCAGCGGGTGCAGCACCCTAAATTTGGTGAAGGGACGATCATTAACTTTGAAGGCAGTGGCGCTCAAAGTCGAGTGCAAGTTGCTTTTAATGGTGAAGGGATTAAGTGGTTAGTGACCCAATACGCTAAGTTAACTGCACTATAAGTATTGTTAAAAATAAGTATTGTTAAAACAAAAAGCCCGTGAGTGATTAATTTTATGGTTAATCACGCGCGGGCTTTTTTGTTTTTAGAAAGAGTTAGTGGGCGATCACTTTACCTTCTCGGCGAGGATCGGCAGCCCCGATTAACTGCTTAGGTGCAATACTGATCGCTTGAATACCAGAGTTAAGATCTTTCACTGTGGTTTTATAGCCTAATTGTTCAAACTTAGGTGCCCACGCTGTGGCTGAGGTATTTTGTTCAAGTTCAAATGTACCAAAGCGATTATTGATGTTAGGTAAGTTAATGGCTTGCTGTAAATCCATATTCCAATCAAGGTAAGCCACTAAGGTCTTGGCTATATAACCGATAATTTGACTGCCACCGGGAGAGCCAATGGCTAACACGGGCTGATTATTATGCATCACAATCGTGGGTGCCATTGATGAACGGGGGCGTTTACCGGGCTCAATACGATTAGCAATCGGCACGCCATCAATGTGACTTTGGAATGAAAAATCGGTTAATTCATTATTGAGTAAGAAGCCGCCCACCATTAACCGCGAACCAAAACTGTTTTCAATGGTAGAGGTCATCGAGACCACGTTACCTTGGCGATCGACAATCGCAAAATGGGTGGTTGATGGCAGTTCGATAGCTTCATTAGTGGTTTGAATGTTGGCATGATCCCATGGCGGAGATCCTGGCTCGACCGTGGCTAATTTTTTATTGGTCGCTAATAATTGTGCCCGTTGTTGAATGTAAGCCGGATCGAGTAAGCCTTTGGTCGGCATAGGTACATAGTCACTGTCAGCCATATAACGACCCCGATCAGCAAACGCTAACCGAGAGGCATCGCCAATCAAACGCCAACTATTAATATTATCTGCCCCCATTGTTGCTAATGGATAATGGTTGAGCATCCCCATAATTTGCCCGAGTGTTAATGCACCAGAACTGGGTGGCCCCATGCCACAAATTTGATATTGACGATAAGGGGCACAGATAGGGGATCGTTGTTTTACTTTATAACTGGCTAAATCAATGCTACTGAGCACGCCCGGATTACCGACGGCATTTTGAACGGTATTAACAATCTCACGTGCAATATCACCTTGATAAAATGCTTTTTGACCATAATCTGCAATTTTTCGTAAGGTATCCGCATAAGGTTGATTAATTAATTTTTGCCCCGCTTGAATGGGTTGACCTTGAGCATCAAAAAAATAGCTTTTGGTCAGTGGCCATCGTTGTAGATAAGTAGCGTCTTTGGCAACTAATGCAGCTAATCGAGGACTGACAATAAAGCCTTTTTTCGCCAGTTTTATTGCTGGCTGAAACAATTTTTTCCACTGTAATTGACCGTATTGTTGGTGGCTATTCCACAATAATTTAATTGTGCCTGGAGTACCGACAGATCGCCCACCAACAACTGCATCATAAAAGGCTAATGGTTGACCTTTTTTGTCTTGAAATAATCGAGGTGTTACGGCAAAAGGGGCAGTTTCGCGACCATCAAACGTGGTCATTCGTTGTTTGTGATTGTCCCAATACACTAAAAATCCACCGCCGCCAATGCCTGATGATTGCGGTTCAACCAGCCCTAATACTAATTGGGTTGCTACCATAGCATCGATGGCATTGCCGCCTTGACGTAACATCGCAGCGCCAGCTTCGCTGGCATAATGATTGGCGCTGGCGATCATCCATTGTTCGCCATGGACTAATTGTGATTGCTGCTGAGCGACGCTGGTTTCAGGTGCAATAGTATCGCTGACTTGTTGTGCTACGGTGGAAAAGGGGACTGAAAAGCAATAAACCGTGAGTAAATGCAATAATGATGGCGTGATTTTTAGCATGACAGATCCTTGTTATCAGCAACACAATAATGGGGGGATGTTATGTCGGTATTGTGTGTAATTAATGATGGCAGAAAAACCCTCGTATATCTCATTATTTTTAAGTGTTATTACCGCTATTATTCATTGAATAGGTGGGTTTTAATGAATTTTAGATGTTTGGTTGCCATTAGTGGTTAAATGATAATGATAACAGCACTATTTTAGCGTTAGATCTGATAGTTAAATTTGTTATTGCTGGATAATCAACCATTGGGTTTTTTCGCGTTAATTTGTTTCTAATGTATTTATTCTTTTATTAATTATTTAGTTAATCTTATTTTTATGGTGAGATGCCACATTAATGGTTACGTTTATTTCATTAAGTTAAATAAATGAAATTTTCATGGCGTATTGATACTGAAGTCACTATTGATAACAGTTTACTGGGCAGTGAATACCGTTTGAACTTAATGATTAGTGCCACTGTTATAGCGATTGTTTTAGAAAATGATCGGTGTGCTAAGTCAAGGGGCTTACTCGCATCTAACCTTGATTTAGGTATAGAATGGCAGCTCCTGTTTCGCGAAGAGTTTTACTATGTCTGCTGTTGTTCCGCTGCCCGTGTCGCCATTATTATTATCTAGCCAAGAAATTTTGCAGGATGTGTTTGGCTATCAAGAATTTAGGCAAGGTCAGCAAGCGGTGATTGACGCGATCACAGCAGGTAAAGATTGTTTGGTTATTATGCCAACCGGTGGCGGTAAATCGTTGTGTTATCAAATTCCAGCCTTAATGCTGCCGGGATTGACACTGGTGATCTCCCCCCTTATTTCGTTGATGAAAGATCAAGTCGATCAGCTTAATGCTAACGGTGTTAGTGCGGGATGTATTCACTCAGCAATGTCACGTGAGGAAATCCAAATCACGTTTGATGCGATGCAAACCGGAAAGTTACAACTCGTTTATGCCTCACCAGAACGAGTGTTGATGCGTGATTTTATTGAGCGATTACAGCAGATTGAATTATCAATGGTCGCCGTCGATGAGGCCCACTGTGTTTCACAATGGGGACATGATTTTCGACCTGAATATGCCGCATTAGGATTGCTGAAACAGCAATTTTCACCGTTGCCAGTGATGGCATTAACAGCCACAGCTGACGATGCAACGCGACAGGATATTATTAGTCGCTTAGGATTAAATGATCCCCATTGTTATTTAGGCGGTTTCGATCGACCGAATATTCGTTACACCTTGTGGGAAAAACATAAACCACTGACTCAATTAAGTCGTTATTTGGCGACGGTGCGTGGTCAGTGTGGGATTATTTATTGTAATAGTCGTAAAAAAGTCGACCAGATCAGCGAAAAGTTATGTGAAAGTGGCATTCGTGCTGCGGCATATCATGCAGGGATGGAGCATCAGCAGCGGGTTGCGGTTCAAGATGCTTTTCAGCGTGATGATATTCACGTCGTCGTTGCAACGGTAGCATTTGGAATGGGGATCAATAAGTCCAACGTACGGTTTGTGGTCCATTTTGATATGCCGCGTACTATTGAATCTTATTACCAAGAAACGGGACGAGCTGGACGGGATGGTTTACCCGCGGAAGCATTGTTGTTTTATGATCCAGCCGATTTAGCGTGGCTACGCCGTTGTGTTGATGAAAAACAACAAGGTGCTCAACGTGATGTTGAGTTACACAAATTGCATGCCATGGGGGCGTTTGCCCAAGCACAAAGTTGTCGTCGCCAAGTGTTATTGCATTATTTTGGTGAAGATCAACGTCAAGCCTGTGGTAATTGCGATGTCTGCCTTGATCCACCACAACAGTTTGATGCGGTTGAAGCGGCTCAAAAAGCCTTATCTTGTGTATATCGCGTCAATCAGAATTTTGGTATTACTTATGTGGTTGATGTACTACGTGGGATGAAAAACCAACGTATTCGTGAATATGGCCATGATAAATTAACCACTTATGGTATTGGGCGTGAATATAGCCATGAATATTGGGTCAGTATTTTACGCCAATTGATCCATCGTGGATTCTTAACCCAAAATATTAGCCGTAATTCAGTATTGCAACTCACTGAGCAAGCACGACCACTATTAAGGGCTGAAATGCCGTTATCATTGGCGGTACCTCGGCTTGATACTGCTGCTCGCAGCAGTAAAGTGGATCGCATGGCTAATCGTCAATACGATAAAAAATTATTTGCTAAGCTACGTAAATTACGCAAAGCGATTGCTGACGAAGAAGATATTCCACCTTATGTGGTTTTTAATGATGCCAGTTTGATGGAAATGGCAGAACGATTACCTACCTCAAAAGGCGATTTTTTAGCTATTAATGGTGTTGGTCAACGTAAATTAGAAAAGTTTGGGGTGGTATTTTTGCAATTGATTGGCGATCATTTAATGGCGGTAGATAAACATAACTAATGGAAGTTAATAATGGATTATGATTTTAGTCAAACGGAAATAAATATTGAGCAAGGCACGTTAGTGGTAACGCCTTCTTTGTTTGAATTTGATGATTTTACAGTGGTCGCTAAGGCATTGTTACTGCGGTTAGATGCGACATTGATTGATCAAGAGCCAAGTGCTGATCTTCACCAATGGTTAATCGATTTTGATGGTTGTCAGTTATTACTCAAAGCAGAACATTACAGTACCTCGATGTGGTTTGAATTGTTGGTATTGAGTGAGATTGAATATTTAATTTTTATTCAGCGGTTATTGTCACACCACTAGGCAAATAAATGCTGTGCTGTATAATCGCCGCCCTGGTGTTGCTGGTGGTGATTATCGCTAGCAATGGAAATGTTTGGGTTCCCTCCCCCCAATGACAAAAAGGTCTTCCATGACTGCTTTATCCAACGCGACAATATCTAATGTAACAACATCCAACGCAATAACGACTGCTTTTACGGCAGCTCAACAACACAAAGCTTTATCGTACTTGGTCGCGTTTCATTTATTAGTGATCGCATCGAGTAATTATTTAGTCCAATTACCGTTTACTATTTTTGGTTATCACACCACTTGGGGTGCATTTACTTTTCCGTTTATTTTCCTTGCAACGGATCTGACGGTGCGTATTTTTGGTGCTGGCATGGCACGTAAAATTATTTGGCGAGTAATGGCACCGGCACTGATTGTGTCTTATGCATTGTCCGTCTTATTCTTTAAAGGCCAATACCAAGGTTTTGCTCATTTGGCGGAATTTAACCTTTTTGTCGCTCGAATTGCTATTGCCAGTTTTATGGCATACCTATTGGGACAAATATTGGATGTGTCGGTGTTTAATCGCCTGCGTCAAATGAAGCACTGGTGGATCGCACCTACGGCATCAACCATTATTGGTAATGCCCTTGATACCAGTGCTTTTTTTAGTATTGCGTTTTATCACAGCCCTGATGCCTTTATGGCTCAAAATTGGACTGAAATTGCATTAGTGGATTACAGCTTTAAATTAATTATCAGTTTAGGTTTATTTGTACCTTTATATGGGGTACTGCTTAATTATTTGATTAATAAGCTAACCACGTTAAAGCCGCAGCCATTTACTGATACTGCGAATATAAGTAAATAAGCCGTTATTGAGTTTAGGATTGAGAATAAATCGGCTACGGCCGATTTTTTGTTACTGACGTTGAATCTAAAACTCAACCAAATGGGAACTAGTCGCAATTAGGTGTTGCATCTTAATTGAGAATGGTTATTATTAACGGGCTTTCAAACAACAGAGAAACCCCTTTTTCTGTTGCTTGGGGCACGACATTGCTCACATTGCTTCCAGTGTACTTCAGCTTGGTAATGGTGATTAGTGTAGGGCTAAAAACCAGTTACTATTTCTGCTAAGCGACGCATCACACAGTGCGTCGCTTTTTCTTTTTTTGCTATAAGATTCTTTTCCTTTTGCCTCAATATTGTACTTATCGCTCTTGTGTTTATTCTTATTCTGCGAATTGTGCTAATTCTTTCTTATGGATATCAGTATGATCAAAGTGGCTGCAAGCGCTTAAAATTCCCGCAATTTTCTTCATAATGGCATTCTAACTAATCAAATATGCTTATATTATTGTAATTATTGGGTTGGTTAAGATTATCTATCTAAGGTTGTCCACAATCAATGATCAATATGGGATCGAGGATCTAAATTGAAGTTTTTCATTAAGTACATGAAAATAAATACAATCATTAGTAATTTTTATTTTCACATAAAAAACGATCAACTGGCGTAAATTAAATACTAACAAAGTTATCCACAGAAAATGGATGAATAACACAAAACAGCAGTTAACAGTTGTGGTTCAGCATGGCATTCTAGTAAATATTGCATTTTTTCTGTGGTGTAGGGGTGAATTGGGTCGATAATAGACCTAACCTGAACTACTTTCGCTCGGATATAAGAATAACCTTATGGCTACGATTCCTGAAAATCCATTGATCCTTATCGATGGATCCTCTTATCTTTACCGCGCTTACCATGCAGCGCCTAGCTTCACCAATTCTGATGGTGAACCGACTGGCGCTATATATGGTGTGGTTAATATGTTACGCAGTATGCTACGTCAGTTTTCGACCGATCGTATTGCGGTTATCTTTGATGCTAAAGGTAAAACATTCCGTGATGATATATATCCTGAATATAAAGCAAATCGTCCCCCAATGCCGGATGATCTTCGTGGACAGATTGAGCCGTTACATGCGGTGATCAAAGCGATGGGCTTGCCGTTGATCGCGATCTCTGGGGTTGAAGCTGATGATGTGATCGGTACTCTTGCGACACAAGCTTCACAGCTCGGAATGCCGGTATTGATCAGTACTGGTGATAAAGATATGGCCCAGTTGGTGGATCAACATGTCACCTTGATCAATACCATGACAGATGTAGTTATGGATCCTGCTGGTGTTGTGGATAAGTTTGGGATTGGTCCTGAACTGATCATCGATTACTTAGCCCTAATGGGGGATAAGGTTGATAATATTCCAGGTGTGCCCGGCGTTGGTGAAAAAACAGCAAAAGCTTTATTACAAGGCATTGGTGGTTTAGATGCGTTGTATGCCAATCTTGATAATATTGCGCCACTGGGTTTTCGTGGTTCAAAAACAATGGCGAAAAAGCTGCTTGATAATAAAGAATCGGCTTATATGTCTTATAAACTGGCGACAATTAAACTTGATGTTGAATTAGAGCTGGCACCAGAACAATTATGTAAAGGTGTACCTGATACTGACGCGCTGACTGAATTGTTTGGTAAATTACAGTTCCGTCGCTGGCTAACCGAAATGTTGGATGGTAGTGATGGTCGTATCGTTGCTGATGAAAGTGCTGCAACCGCTGCAACTGAGCCTAAAATTATTGCGCCAACGATTGATCGCAGTGGTTACGAAACCGTATTGGATGAAGCGAGTTTTAATGGCTGGTTAACTCAATTAAAAAATGCCGATGTATTTGCGTTTGATACTGAGACCGATGGCCTTGATTACATGACCGCTAATTTAATTGGGGTGTCATTTGCCGTTGAAGAAGGCAAAGCGGCGTATGTACCTGTTGCTCATGATTATCTTGATGCGCCAGCACAACTTGATCGTGATTGGGTCTTAGCACAATTAAAGCCATTATTAGAAGATAAAAATTTAGCCAAAGTAGGGCAGAATTTAAAATTTGATACCAGTATTGTTGCGCGTTATGGCATTGATATGCAGGGTATTAAATTTGATACTATGCTTGAATCTTATGTTTATAATAGTGTGATAGGTCGCCATGATATGGATAGCCTTGCGCTACGTTATCTTGAGCATAAAAATATCAGTTTTGAAGATATTGCGGGTAAAGGTAAGAAGCAATTAACCTTTAACCAAATCGATCTTGAACAAGCTGGACCGTATGCTGCGGAAGATGCTGATATTACGCTACGTTTACATAATGCGTTATATCCAAAACTTGAAGCTGATGACAAGCTCAAAAAAGTGTTTGAAACCATTGAAATGCCATTAGTGCCGGTGTTATCTCGTATGGAGCGCACAGGTGTCTATATTGATAGTGCATTGCTTGGCGCGCAATCAATTGAGTTAGCGCAGCGATTAGATGAAATTGAAAAACTGGCTTATGAGTTAGCAGATCAAGAGTTTAATTTAAGCTCACCGAAGCAATTACAAGCGATTCTGTTTGAAAAAATGGGGTTGCCTGTCCTTAAAAAAACCCCGTCAGGTACACCATCAACCAATGAAGAAGTGTTGCAAGAGCTGGCATTAGATTATCCATTGCCAAAATTATTGTTAGAATACCGTGGCTTAGCAAAACTTAAATCTACTTATACTGATAAGTTACCTAAAATGGTTAATGCCGCTACGGGTCGTGTCCATACTTCTTATCATCAATCTGGAACGGTAACGGGGCGTCTATCGTCAAGCGAGCCTAACTTACAAAATATTCCAGTTCGTAATCAAGAAGGTCGCCGTATTCGTCAAGCGTTTGTGGCTAAACCAGGTTATAAAATTCTTGCTGTCGATTACTCTCAAATTGAATTGCGTATTATGGCGCATCTTTCTGGCGACCAAGCGTTACTGGATGCATTCCGAGAGGGTAAAGATATTCACGCAGCAACCGCCGCTGAAATTCTAGGGTTAGCGATTGATGATGTGAGCACCGAGCAGCGTCGACGCGCGAAAGCGATTAACTTTGGTCTTATTTACGGCATGAGTGCATTTGGTTTAGCCAAGCAACTTGATATGGGTCGTAATGAAGCACAAGACTATATGAATGTGTATTTTGAACGCTATCCTGGTGTTTTAGAATATATGGAAAGTACCCGTAATAGTGCTGCTGAACAGGGTTATGTTGAAACTCTATTTGGTCGTCGTTTGTATCTTCCTGATATTAAAGCGCGTAATGGGTTACGTCGTAAAGCGGCTGAACGGGCGGCGATTAACGCCCCAATGCAAGGTACTGCGGCTGATATTATTAAATTCGCCATGATTGCGGTTGATGAATGGGTGCAACAGCAACCACAAGGTCAGGTGAGTTTATTAATGCAAGTACACGATGAATTGGTGTTTGAAGTAGAAGCATCAGTCTTAGATAGCGTGACCACAAAAGTGCGTCAACTAATGGAGCAAGCGGCAACGTTAGCTGTGCCATTAATTGCTGATACAGGTTACGGTGATAATTGGGATCAAGCCCACTAATTAATACCACTGTTAATCAATAAAAA
This sequence comes from uncultured Photobacterium sp., assembly GCA_947039005.1. GTDB lineage: Bacteria > Pseudomonadota > Gammaproteobacteria > Enterobacterales > Vibrionaceae > Photobacterium. Next base: position 41,035 of record CAMQXY010000001.1, on the reverse strand, counting down.
AAGAATAGCTGATCGCGTGATCAGCTATTTTTTTGTTAAAAATAAGAACAGTTATGTAAAAATTACTTATAATTTTATGAAAAAAAACTACAACAAAGACTTCCAAAAAATGAGCAATTGATATACAGTTGCTGATGTAGGGTACAGAGGTAAGATGTTCTATCTTTCAGACCTTTTGTTTCACGTTATTGGATTTGGCTGATTCAGCTGCCCCAGTCTATTTATTGGACTGGGGCGTTTTTTATTGGGCTAACGTAATATTTATCCTCGCTATATTGACGTATTTACGCTGCGATACCCTTTGATTACCTTCTTTTTTATCCCCAAGTGAATGTTATTTATTGCTGATTTATTGCTCTAAATGAACAGTATTGTGGTTTTTTTGTGATTAACATCAATCATTAGAGTGTTTATTTACGCTTGTTCTCACTAGTCTTTATTTGTTCGCGTGTTTTTTAGAGTAAATACTTTAAATTTTAAATTGGCAGGCTATAATAGTAATAGCTTCTTGTTCATATTTTATTTTGTTGGTTAGTTATTACGACTAGCCGAACGAGCAAAAACATGAAATAGCCATTCTCGGCATTGAGAATGGCTTTTTTTTTGGCTTTTTTTTAAACAAATAATGATGTAATTTAATTCCAATAATGTTTCAAAGTATTAATAAATAACAGACTTGTTTTTCGATTAAAATAATGTAGTGGAATCTATAGCATTAACGGATTTAAATCGGGGAGTAGAGCGAGGAATAGCTTTATTTTCTGGGTATTCCCCCACCAATGACAGTGGGAGAATTTTTAGGTTTGATTAACTGTGTGAGGATTTTATTTTATTGGTGGCAGATTAAAAACTTCACTATCGTCAGCGGACAGTACACGTTGACGTTCTAGTTCTGGTGCATACCATTCATCAAGTTTGCTACGCACTTGATCTACGCCGATGCCTTTCAATGCAGAGAAAGCTTCAACCTGAACGTTTCCGCCAAATTCTTTCGACATTTCACGGATTTTTAATACTTGTGCTTTACGCGCACCGCTTTTTAATTTGTCTGCTTTAGTCAGTAGGACTAATACTGGCAAGCTGCTTTCAATCGCCCAATTGATCATTTGTTGGTCAAGATCTTTCATTGGGTGACGGATATCCATCAGTACCACTAAGCCTTGTAAACATTCACGGCGTTGTAGGTACTCACCTAATGCTTTTTGCCATTTTAATTTTAGATCAAGCGGTACTTGAGCAAAACCGTAACCCGGTAAGTCAATTAAGTTACAGCCGTTAATGACTTCAAACATGTTGATTAATTGGGTACGGCCAGGGGTTTTAGACGTACGAGCCAAACCTTTTTGATCCGTAAGGCGATTTAGTGCACTTGATTTACCGGCATTGGAGCGACCAGCAAATGCGATCTCAACGCCGATATCTTGTGGCAAGTGACGAATATCCGGTGCACTTGTAATAAAACTGGTATTTCTATAGTTGAGAGGTTGATTCACTGTTAACTCCGTCAAGCCCTCACATCGTAAAATGAGCGCTTTTTTGTGAAATTGTCTAAGATATATTAAACCGTGTTTGGTTTATGGTCGTATTGTATACCATGTCACTGAGCATTACTTGTAGTACGGAAGCTCTATAATTATAAATGGAATGTCATGAAAAAATTAGTCTTACTATTCAGCCTTGTTGCGAGTTATTCAGCTTGGGCACAAGGTGATATCGATGCGGGTAAATTAAAGGCCGTCACGTGTGCCGCATGTCATGGTAATGATGGTAATGCAATCATTGCGCAGTACCCTAAATTGGCGGGACAACATGCTGATTATATAGTGAAACAACTTACTGATTATAAATTGTCACTCACTACTGAAGGTACTCAAGGTCGCAGTAATGCCATTATGGCTGGCATGGCTGCTGGATTATCAGCTACCGATATCGCCGATTTGGGTGCGTATTTTTCCTCACTGCCTATCTCACCCAATACCACTCCTGAAGCTGTGATTGCGATTGCTGAGCCATTATATCGTTTTGGCGATCCTGAGCGGGGGATTGCCGCGTGTATTAGTTGTCATGGACCGCGTGGTAATGGTACCAGTTTATCCGGTTTTCCTAAGATCTCGGGTCAGAATGCTGAATATACCCAATTACAACTCCAACACTTTCGTGCGGGAACTCGTCATAATGACCTTAATGCGATGATGCGCTCTGGTGTTGCTAAGCTCAGTGATAATGAAATTAATGCGCTCTCAGCTTATGTTAGTGGCTTACATTAACCGCGAGATCGTTAGCATAATTACGTGAGTTGCTGAGTATTACTATTTTTTAATAGTTTAGTAACGGGGAATTTGCCAGTGATATTGTAAGAGATTGACCATAGCATAGCGCGATAATGATAATTTTATTTGTAGTCGATTATTTTTTTGTTTTATAGAACATGCACTTGTTTATTTGCCGATATGAGGCTTTCAAAAGTGTGATCTTGGTACATTGTTTTAATAATGGCTTCAGGTAAATTATGCCTCGTCGACACGGAGTGTGACACAGGATAGGAAGCGCTAGGATAGCTTAAGCAGGACGCTTAAAGGATGCACAGGAAGTCTGGTTAGGAGACTAGGGTAGACGCAGGAAGCGTAGGATTGTCAGGATAGACACCTCATGGATAGAGCGTAGCTATAGTAATATAGCTCAGATATATCAGGATGATATATCACATCAGGATGGTGGTAACGTTATTGGAGCGTAACATTGCGATAGGGATCGCCAACTTAGGATAAGTTGCCAAGCTATGGATAGGTAAAGGAATGTGAAAATTCACTCGGACAGTGACGAACGATAATAAGCAAGGATAGCAACTTTAGAAAATGGATGTTTTTAAACCGGGACGTTGCTTACTGGTTATGGAAGACTAGACAGAATTATAAGCTCATAGCTTACCCCATACAGCGATAGGTGCAGACCTATCGCTTTTTTTTATTTAAATTTCGGTCATTACAATACTTATTCCAATACTTATTCCAATACTTATTCCAATAGTTATTCTAATGGTTATTATCATGATTTAGCAGTGATATTATGCTCCGCTATACGATAAGATAGCCGAATAAATTGAACAATTTGTCAGCAGAACTACATCTTAACGGCAATTGGGTATAGAATAGCCCGCTCGATTTTACACCGCTGCTGCTGTTCGTAACATTCAGTCGTTGTGGAGAAGACTATGGATAGATGTCCACTTTGTGGTAGTCAAAATAATATATGGTTGGTGGCAGACATTAACCGTGGTTATTTTCGCTGTTTACACTGTGCATTAATTTATGCCGATCCGACAACTCATTTAACGTCGTCTCAAGAAAAGCTAGTCTACGATCAACATCGGAATAATCCTGATGATGGTGGCTATCGACAATTTTTAGGGCGATTAGCAACCCCACTTATGACTCGTCTGTCATCACCGCCTTTATCTGGATTGGATTTTGGTAGTGGTCCGGGGCCGACCTTGTCAGTGATGTTGACTGAAATGGGGTATACTATGGCGATCTATGATCCTTATTTTGCGGCACAATCCGCAGTATTAGAGGGTCAGTATGATTTTGTTACTTGCACAGAAGCAATCGAGCACTTTTATCAGCCTGCGAAGGAATGGGGGCTGTTACTACGTTTAGTCAAACCCGGCGGTTGGCTTGGGATAATGACTAAATTAGTAACCGACACTGATGCCTTTGGGCATTGGTACTATAAGAACGACCCAACCCATGTCAGCTTTTTTAGCCGTGATACGTTTTGTTTTTTAGCGCAACGTGATGGTCTTGAAGTTGAGTTTGTTGGAAATGATGTGATTTTGCTGAGGAAACCCCAGTAATGACCCGTAAGAAAAGAGCGCGCACCGTAGGTTCAGAAGGCCCTGCTGTATACCGCGAAAAAACAAATAGTAAAGTTGATGTTGAAACACGTGAACGCCAAAAAGCGAAGAAGCGTAAAGGCTTAAAATCAGGTAGTCGTCATTCTGCTGTTGAAGAAAATAAGCAGCGTAATGGTGGCCAGAAAAAAGATCCACGTTTAGGTAGCAAAAAATTAGTCCCACTAATCGTTGAACCTAAAAAGCCACAAAACAAGCAACAGCGTCGTTTGTCTGCAGAGCAAGAACTTGCGCAGCTTGAAAATGATGCACAATTAATGGTGCTATTAGATCGTATTGATGCTGGTGAAAAACTGGGTGCTGGCTTGCAAAAGCAAGTTGACCTTAAGTTAGATCGCATTGAACGTTTAATGAAACAACTTGGTTTATTAGATGATGTTGAAGAAGCATCAGCGCCCGTTAAAGAAAGCGCTAAAGCTAAGTCAAAGCCTCGTTCAGATGATGATTTGTTAGCGCAATTTGAAAACATGGATTTTGATAATTTCGATAAGGAGTAACCGTTGCAGGGAATAACACTTCTGTTTGTTATTGGTAGCGTAGTAGTGGTTGGATTAGCACTGTACGCTGGATTGTTATTAGCTAAGCTTTATCAGCAGCAACAGCGGCATAAGTTGTTCTTAGCTCGCGCTGCAGAGCAACAGGTTGAAGCAATTAAAGCTAGAAATGACAATATATTAGAAAGCGTCTTTATTATCGCAATGGCATGTAAGCAAGATCAGTGCGATATCTCTGAAGCCGCGATTCGGTTATATAAATTAATGGAAGTGTTGCAAGCAGATAAACAAGTTGATTTTGCAGCAACGTATCCGGCATTAACTGACTTGTATCAAGTCGTTAAAGATATGCCCCGCGGTGATGCACGCCAGCAAATAGAAAAACAAAGCCGAATGCGATTCGATCTTGAACGTATAAAAGCGGAGTCTCGTCTACAGGCTGATATTAAACTTGAATTGGATGCTATCCTGTCAACCAAGGTTTAACCTGATATCGTTATTATTAACACCGCCATTTATTGGCGGTGTTTGTTTTTGTCCAGAGTGTAATTTGAACAACAGGGATAGGTTTTACTTTGAGTAAAATGGTGACACACTCTATTTATTCTATCTTCACCAAATTGGAACAATGTCATGTCAAATGAGCAGATTATTTGGGATCAGGCCCTGATTGAAAAATATAATTATTCAGGCCCGCGTTATACTTCTTACCCGACCGCACTAGAGTTTAATCAAGCATTTACTTCTGCTGAATTTGAGATGGCATGTCAGCAATACCCTGATCGTAAGTTATCGCTTTATATTCATATCCCATTTTGTCATAAGCTTTGTTATTACTGTGGCTGTAATAAAATTATTACTCGTCATCAGCACAAAGCCGATCAATATTTAGATGTGCTTGAGCAAGAAATTAAGCAACGATCGACTTTGCTTGGTGATCGTCAAGTGAGTCAATTGCACTGGGGCGGTGGTACACCAACATTCTTAACGGCGGCGCAAATTAGTCGTTTAATGACCGCGTTACGGAGTGCGTTTAATTTTGATGACGATGCTGAAATCAGTATTGAAGTTGACCCGCGTGAAATTGAATTGAGTATCCTTGATCACCTCCGCAGTGAAGGCTTTAACCGTTTGAGCATCGGGGTACAAGATTTTAATAAAGACGTGCAGAAACTCGTTAACCGCGAGCAAGATGAAGATTTCATTTTTGCGATGGTTAACCGCGCCCGTGAGTTAGGCTTCCGTTCAACCAACCTTGATTTAATTTACGGGTTGCCATTGCAAACCAAAGCACTGTTTGCTGAAACACTGCAACAAGTGTTGACCATGAAGCCGGGCAGACTGTCAGTATTTAACTATGCTCACATGCCAACCTTGTTTGCTGCACAGCGTAAAATTCATGAAGACCAATTACCGTCAGCGACCGAAAAGTTAGCGATTCTACAAGATACGATTGCGACACTAACCGGGGCTGGGTATCAGTTTATTGGTATGGATCACTTTGCGTTGCCTGATGATGAATTAGCGGTAGCACAACGTGACGGGATTTTGCACCGTAATTTCCAAGGTTACACCACCCAAGGTGACTGTGACTTATTAGGGATGGGTGTATCAGCAATTTCAATGATTGGTGATTGCTATGCGCAAAACCAAAAAGAATTGAAGTTGTATTATGGTCAAATGGCTGAGCAACAAACGGCATTGTGGAAAGGGGTCACCTTAGACGCTGATGATTTGTTACGCCGTGAAGTGATCAAGGCGCTAATTTGTAATTTCCAATTAGATAAGCGTGCGATTGAAGCTGAGTTTAGTATTGATTTTGACAGTTACTTTAGCGAAGACTTACAGTTATTAAAGACGTTTATTAACGATGAATTAGTGACTGTGGATGACAATATTATCCATGTTGAGCTTAAAGGGCGATTATTGATTCGTAATATTTGTATGTGTTTTGATAAATATTTACGTGATCGTGCCCGTCAGCAGCAGTTCTCACGGGTTATCTAATCTGCAGGTGATCTGCCGTTATTGATTCTCTGTAATATGGTTATAAAAACATTATTATAAAAATATCGTTATAAAAAACGCCTCGGTTTCACGTGAAACTGGGGCGTTTTATTATGTGTCTCATAGGTCGTTATCGCGACGGTACTAGCACTTATTGTGATTAGCCACGTTTGCTAGCAATATCACGTAGCGCCTGTTTTTCTGCAGCAGATAAGAATGCTAACTCAAGCCCATTGATTTGTGCTTGGCGAATTTGAGCGACACTTAAGCCTGCTTTCGGTGCGGCAATCTCATATTCATAAGGTAATTCAATCCCTTCAACCGCCGGATCATCGGTATTTAAACAAGCAAGAATACCGTGTTCAAGGAAGGCTTTAATCGGGTGTCGAGTAATATCAGCAACAGTACTGGTTTGAATATTAGATGTAATACAAGACTCAATACCAATACGGTGTTCAGCAAGGTAATCCATTAGTTTAGGATCGTTTACCGCTTTGACACCGTGACCAATACGGACTGCGCCAAGTTCATTAATTGCTTGCCACATGCTCTCAGGGCCAGCGGCTTCACCTGCGTGTACAGTGATCTGTAATCCAGCATCACGAACTTGTTTAAAGTGCGAGATAAACTGAGTACCGGGTTGACCGAGTTCATCACCGGCAAGGTCAATTGCAACTAATTGGTCTTTATGGCTTAGTAGGGCGTCTAATTCTTGCTGACAAGCTTGAGTGCCAAAAGTACGGCTCATAATACCAATCAGATTGGCTTTAATACCAAAATCACGACAACCAGCAGCAACACCATCAGCAACCGCTGCAACAACACCGGCTACGGGTAAGTTGTGTTTCATCGCCATGTAATACGGTGAAAAACGCAGTTCAGCATAATCAATTTGCGCATTAAGTGCGTCTTCAACGTTTTCATAAGCAACGCGACGACAAGCGTCTAAATCACCTAATACTGCCACGCCCCAATCTAATTTACTCAGGAATGCGATTAAACTTGGTTCTGCTTCAACAATTTGTACGTGTGGGCGTAGAGCTTCTATTTCTGTTGCGGGTAGGACGATATTAAATTGCTGACCCAATTCTAAGATCGTTTGTGGACGAATATTACCGTCAAGATGGCGGTGAATATCCGTTAATGGAAGATCTTTGCTTATCATGATTATTATATTTCCCAAAGATAAATATGGGTTGAGTATACGCAATCACTAAATGACATTCACCACTGTTGCAGATAAATGTGCGTTGGTAGCGATTGTCGATATCACTCTTTAAGCTTTAATCATGAATCTGTAATTCTTTGAGTTTGCGGGTAAGGGTATTACGCCCCCAACCGAGTAATTTTGCCGCTTCTTGTTTATGACCATGAGTATGTAGCAGTGCGGTTTCAAGTAATATTTTTTCAAATTGTGGTAGCGCTTCGGTTAACAATTCGGTTTCACCTTGCTGTAAGGCTTGCTGTGCCCATTGTTGTAACCCTTGATGCCAATGTTGTGTTTCGGCTGTGGCACTCATCACATTGGTTGTATCTGTGATTTCTGGGGGTAAATCGGATGGTAGTATTTCATTACCACTGGCCATTACCGTTAACCAACGACAGATGTTTTCTAATTGGCGCACATTACCTGGCCACGGTAGTTGAGTCAGTTTTTCTGCGGTATCGGGGTGCAGTGATTTAACATCTACACTAAGTTCATCGGCTGCGCGTTGTAAAAAGTGGTGTGTTAATTGTGGGATATCTTGGCGACGATCTTTGAGTGAGGGTAAATGAACTCGGATCACATTAAGGCGATGGAAGAGGTCTTCACGAAAGTCACCGGCAGCGACCAGACGTTCAAGGTGTTGGTGAGTGGCAGCAATAATTCGAACATCAACATTGACTGGTGCATGACCACCAACGCGATAAAATTGTCCATCCGCAAGCACTCGCAATAATCGAGTTTGGATATCTAACGGCATATCACCAATTTCATCAAGAAATAAGGTGCCGCCATTGGCTTGTTCAAATCGACCTTGGCGGACACTATTGGCACCGGTAAAGGCTCCTTTTTCATGACCAAATAATTCCGACTCGATTAAATCTTTGGGGATAGCCGCCATATTAAGCGCAATAAAAGCGTTATTGCTGCGGGGGCTATGGCGATGTAACGCATGGGCAACTAACTCTTTACCTGTCCCTGATTCACCATTGATTAATACTGAAATCGACGAGCGTGATAAGCGTCCAATAGCACGAAATACTTCTTGCATTGCTGGTGCTTCGCCAATGATTTCCGGAGCATTTTTAAGCTCGACGACAGGTTGTTGTTGACGCTTTTGTTCTTGGCTATGGCTAAGCGCGCGCTCTACTAATATCACGGCATCATCAATATCGAATGGCTTAGGTAAATATTCAAATGCCCCGCGTTGATAAGCATTGACCGCGGCATCAAGATCAGAGTGAGCGGTCATAATAATAACGGGTAAGGTCGCGTAATCTTGTTGTAGTTCTTTGAGTAATGTAAAACCATCGGTGCCGGGCATTTTGATATCTGACACTAATACATCAGGTACATTGCGCTCTAAGGCTGCCAACACGCTATCGGCGTCAGCAAAGGTTTCACATTTCATCCCAGCATTGTTTAATGTTCGTTCCAATACCCAGCGAATGGAGCTGTCGTCATCAACAACCCAGATTAATCCTTTGCTCATAATAAAACTCCTATGGTCGTTAGTGTTATGATTTAATCGGTAAATGAATGGTAAAGTTGGTATGTCCAGGCCAGCTAAAAACCTCTATTTTTCCTTGGTGCTGATCAATTAAATTACGCGCTATCGATAGCCCTAATCCTGTGCCGCCTTCACGGCCGGTGACCATTGGATAAAATAAGGTGTCTTGAATTTCAGCTGGAATACCGGGGCCATCATCAATGATTTCAATCGTTGCCGTTACTCGATGACGGACGCCTTGAATTAAGCTTTGATGGGCGGTACGGGTTCTTAATTTAATGGTACCGCCACCTTGGCTTTTTAGTGCTAATGCTGCGTTACTGACAATATTAAGTAATGCCTGTTCAAGTTGTTCAGCGTCCATATCGATTTCAGGTAGGCTTGGATCGTAGTCGCGCTCAATGCTAATGGTGTTATCGGTTTCGATATTAACTAATTGGCGCACTTTTTCTAACACTAAATGAATATTATCGGTTTTACGGATCCCAGGTCGTTGTGGTCCTAATAATCTATCGACTAAATTACGTAGTCGATCTGCTTGCTCAATGATCATCTGGGTGTATTCGTGGTAGCTTTTATCCGGCAAGGTTTTCTCTAGCAGTTGTGCTGCGCCTCTTAAACCACCGAGTGGGTTTTTTATTTCATGGGCTAAACCACGGACTAATTCTTTAGCAGCTTGTTGTTGTGCATGCTGGTTTAGCTCTTGGCTGATACGGCGTTGTTGATCAATCGGTTTTAATTCTAATAAGATCAACAGTTGTTTTTGCCATGAAATTGGGCTGGCATTGACACCGAGGAGATGACGTTGGCCATCAATCACAAAGGTGACATCACTATCCGCTAAACCTTGACCACTGTGTAGCGTCGCTTTGACTTGATTAAGATCTAGTGAGCTGTGTTGGAGTAATCTTGGTAACGGTGAATCGAGTAAGCGCCGCTTGCTAGAAGACAATAATTGTTCAGCTGCTGGGTTGACGTAACGGATCACCAAGGCTTCATCAAGCAATACAATAGCGGTGACTAAATTGTCGAGAATTATAGGTGTGAAGCTGGTATTCACAATCATCATCCTTATCGATAGCTAAGCAAAAGATAGTCAGTGTCTGTACACACAAGTTGTTATTAGTTAATGCACCAAGTTAACGCACCAATTTGGTGCATTGAAGTGTACTCGGTTTAACCGCAAACAGGCAGGATTTATTGTAAATAGGCGTTAACGGGGCTGAATTGGGCTGTTTTTAGGACGAGCCTGTGAGACGCGATGTAAATAAACCGTAATACTTTCAGATGAAGCAAGGATCTTGCCATTTTTAAGTAATTGGATTTGAAGTTGATGACTACCGCGATCGATATTGGTTAGCTGCCAGGTTAAGATCGTTTGAGGAGAGCCATAGACTCGACCATCGATAACTAATTGAGCCTGTAATTTGCTATTGAGTTTACGGTTGCTTACCGCGCGTACTTTAATGTCACCGTCGTTACTGCGAATAGTTTGTTGGTGCACAGGGGCTAATAGGCTGATGGTTGCTGTGGGGAGTGGGGGTTCGGCTGTTGTGGTTATTGATATGAGTTCCACATTGTCAGCTTGGTTGATATCGATTACGGTTTGTTGAATATTTTTTTGTACTTCGGTAATTGAAAGTTCAACAGTGCTGGCTTGTGGTGTACCAGGGGTATCACTAAAATGAACCACGCCATTATCATCAGTCCAAGAGTAGATCGTTGTTGCTACCGCGGTGCTAGCTGTTGTTGCAAATAGCAGTATTGATGCCAGATCAATGAGTCTCATCCGTTAACTCTCCGCCAAGACCTTCATGGTCAATAAGTCCTTTATTGTTACTGCTTTTTCTAGGGGCGCAAGATCAAAAAGACCTGCGTGTGAAGCAGGCCTAAATCTTTGTTGTTAAGTAATTAAATTATTACTTAAACAGAGTAGTAAAGTTCAAACTCTAATGGGTGCACAGCCATATTGATTTTTTCTACATCTTGCGATTTTAGCGTGATGTAAGAATCAATAAAGTCGTCAGAGAATACACCACCAGAAGTTAAGAATTCACGATCTTCGTCAAGCGCTTGTAGTGCACCTTGTAGTGACTCGGCTACTTTTGGAATCTCAGCTGCTTCTTCTGCTGGTAGGTCATACAAGTCTTTATCCATCGCTTCGCCTGGGTGGATCTTATTAGCGATACCGTCAAGGCCAGCCATTAGCATTGCTGCAAAGGCTAGGTATGGGTTCGCTGCTGGATCACCAAAGCGTACTTCGATACGACGTGCTTTTGGACTTGGAACCACTGGAATACGGATTGATGCAGAACGGTTACGGGCTGAGTAAGCCAGCATAACAGGTGCTTCATAGCCAGGGACTAGACGCTTGTATGAGTTCGTTGCTGGGTTAGCAAAGGCATTGATTGCACGTGCGTGCTTGATAATACCGCCAATGTAGAACAGTGCCATCTCTGAAAGACCGCCGTACTTATCACCCGCAAATAGGTTTACACCGTCTTTTGCTAGTGACATGTGGACGTGCATACCTGAGCCGTTATCACCCACTAGTGGTTTTGGCATAAAGGTCGCAGTTTTACCAAATGCGTGAGCAACGTTATGAACCACATATTTATAAATCTGAATTTCATCAGCTTTATTGGTTAGGGTATTGAAACGGGTTGCGATTTCGTTTTGGCCTGCCGTTGCGACTTCATGGTGGTGAGCTTCAACAACAAGTCCCATCTCTTCCATGATCAAACACATTGCAGAACGAATATCTTGTGATGAATCAACAGGTGCTACTGGGAAATAACCGCCTTTAACACCTGGACGGTGACCTTTGTTACCACCTTCGATTTTAGTGCCGCTATTCCATGCTGCTTCAATGTCGTCAATCTTAAAGAATGAACCTGACATATCAGTATTGAATCTAACGTCATCAAATAAGAAGAACTCTGGCTCAGGGCCAACTAATACATTGTCAGCAAAACCGGCAGCACGCATGAATTCTTCTGCGCGTTTAGCGATTGAGCGAGGGTCGCGATCGTAGCCTTGCATTGTTGCTGGCTCAAGAATATCACAACGAATGTTTAGAGTTGCATCTTCAGTAAATGGGTCAAGTACCGCACTCGCTGCATCAGGCATCATTACCATGTCTGATTCATTAATGCCTTTCCAGCCTGCAACTGAAGAGCCATCAAACATTTTACCTTCTTCAAAGAAATCTGCATCGATTTGATGAGAAGGGATAGTGATGTGTTGCTCTTTACCTTTGGTATCGGTAAAACGTAGGTCAATAAACTTAACTTCATTTTCCTGGATCAGTGCTAGTACGTTTTCAACTGACATCTTGAGTAACCTCCGGTGTTATTTAGGGCGATGGCCGCAAACTTTGTGCTCATACTGTGATAAGCGAATCTAAAAGTATTAAAGCGAAAACCATGCCAACTTTTAAAAGTCCCTAAAAATGCGCGTTTACAGCGTTTTTGGAACTTTTTCCTATCCTGATTTGCACTATTTCGGTGAACGCTTGCACTATTGTGGTGCAATTATGGTTGATGCATAAATTGATGAAACATATCTCAATGCATTCAGTCTTTTAATAGTCACTCTACTATGGTGATGGGGCAAAATATTGTCAATCCATCAAGATGATAATTACGTATTTTATTGCTAATTAATGGCGATTAAGTAGGTATCAAAAAGTGATGAAGATCGCATTTTTGGTCAATTTAGACTTATTTAACGTATGAATTTGTAGGTTCAAAAAAATAAAAATAGCTAAAAAAGTGAGTAAAAATGCGGCTCTAGAGCCAATCGAGAAAAAAGCTGGTGATATAAATCACATATTCCGTGGGTTTTGGCGTAAAATCTGTTAAATTATGAGCCGTTTTTTTAATCAAGTAGCCTCTATTAAGACGCTGCATGTTCTGAGTGAATCTGAAACTAATGTCTAATCAATCGATCGATAACTTAAGAAATATCGCAATTATTGCTCACGTTGACCACGGTAAAACTACCCTGGTTGATAAACTTCTACAGCAATCTGGCACGTTAGAGGGTCGCGGCGAAGCCGAAGAACGTGTTATGGATTCTAACGATATCGAAAAAGAGCGTGGCATTACCATTCTTGCTAAGAACACAGCAATTAATTGGAATGACTACCGCATCAATATCGTAGACACCCCTGGACACGCAGACTTCGGTGGTGAAGTTGAGCGTATCATGTCTATGGTTGACTCTGTATTACTGATCGTTGACGCGGTTGATGGCCCAATGCCTCAAACACGTTTCGTAACGCAAAAAGCGTTCGCATACGGTCTTAAGCCAATCGTTGTAATCAACAAGATTGACCGTCCAGGTGCACGTCCTGAGTGGGTAATGGATCAAATTTTTGACCTATTCGACAACCTAGGCGCAACTGACGAGCAACTAGATTTCACAACTGTTTACGCATCAGCGCTAAACGGTTGGGCAACAATGACAGAAGGCGAAGTTGGCGAGAACATGGAACCATTGTTCCAAGCTGTTGTTGATAACGTTGCTGCACCATTTGTTGACGTTGATGGCCCACTACAGATGCAAATCTCTCAGTTAGATTACAGCTCTTACGTTGGTGTTATCGGTGTTGCTCGTATCGCTCGCGGTACTGTTACTCCTAACCAACAAGTAACTATTATTGGTGCTGACGGTACTAAGCGTAACGGTAAAGTAGGTACAGTTCTAGGTTACCTAGGTCTTGAGCGTCACGAAGTTACTGAAGCGAAAGCGGGTGACATCGTTGCAATCACAGGTCTTGGCGAGCTTAAGATTTCTGACACTATTTGTGACGTAAACACTGTTGAAGCATTGGTTCCATTGTCTGTTGATGAACCAACTGTAACGATGACTTTCCAAGTAAACACTTCTCCGTTTGCTGGTAAAGAAGGTAAGTATGTTACTTCACGTAACATCCTTGAGCGTCTACAAAAAGAATTAGTACACAACGTAGCATTGCGCGTTGAAGAAACTGACAGTCCAGACCGTTTCCGTGTTTCAGGCCGTGGTGAACTTCACCTATCTATCCTGATTGAAAACATGCGTCGTGAAGGTTACGAGCTAGCAGTATCTCGCCCAGAAGTTATCATCAAAGAAGAAGATGGTAAGCTAATGGAACCGTTTGAAGTTGTAACTATCGATGTGGTTGAAGAGCATCAAGGTAGTGTAATGGAGAAAATCGGTATCCGTAAGGGTGAGCTAAAAGATATGGCACCAGATGGTAAAGGCCGTGTTCGCATGGACTTTATGATGCCTTCTCGTGGTCTTATCGGTTTCCAAACAGAATTCCTAACAATGACTTCTGGTTCTGGTCTTATCTACCATACGTTTGATCACTACGGTCCTCACAAGGGCGGTACTATCGGTCAACGTGCTAACGGCGTATTGATCTCTAACGGTACTGGTAAAGCGGTAACTTACTCGCTATTCAACCTACAAGAGCGTGGCCGTCTGTTCTCTGAGCACGGTGACGAAGTATATGAAGGTCAGATCATCGGTATTCATAACCGTGCAAACGATCTAACTATCAACTGTCTACGTGGTAAGCAGCTAACAAACGTTCGTGCATCTGGTACAGATGAAGCACAAACGCTTTCTCCTGCAATCAAGTACACACTTGAGCAAGCTCTAGAATTCATCGATGATGACGAGCTAGTAGAAGTAACACCAGAAAGCATTCGTATCCGTAAGAAACTTCTTACTGAAAACGATCGTAAGCGCGCAGGTCGTGGCGGTAAGTAATTACCCCTAGCTGAAGCTTACTAATACAATCCCTCGCTTGGCAACAAGCGGGGGATTGTTGTATCTGGGGGTATGAGAACCTTCTTGAGACTACATTTTCGAGACCAAAAAAAGAGCTAACCCTGTTAGCTCTTTTTTTATGGTTAGATCATCGTAATAAGTGCCGATTACTTTTTCAAATGACCAATAAAGCGATTTGATTCAGCAATGGCGTGGTTCATATCCCGAATAGCATGAGAAATCTCGGTTTGTAGTGAATTAAATTGCCCTTGGAGCGAGCCGATAGCAGCTGCATTGAGGTTATGTTTCAAATAAAGGGTGTTATCACGTAAAGTATCTAAAACCGGCTCCATCTTCTTCTCAGCGCGTTTCATGGCGGTTAACATTTTATTGTAAGAGGCTTTTGTGGTTTGTAATTTACGTTGGCTATCTCGTTTGAGGGTCGCGCTTTTATACAATGACAGTTCCTGTTGCCATTCATCAAACATCGCATTCGCCACATCTTCAATCGCTGCAATGCGATCATTAACGTTATTAACTGCCGCTTCACTACGTTGATATTGGCTATCAATATCTTGATAAGCGGATTCAAGCTCTCCACCATCAAATTGATTCAGTGCTTTTAGACCTTCAAGGGCGCTGGTAAATTGTTTTTGGGCGTTTTGTTGGGCTTGGTTCGCATCTTCAACCCGATCGACCATGATATCGCGTTTATAAACGCCGACTTTTTCCATCGCCGAATAATAGGCTGTTTGACAGCCTGAAAGTAGGCTAACACTTAAAAATATCGCAATAAAATAAGGCATGTTTTGCTCCTTGGTGAGGCATGAAAAATAACAACTAATGACATTACCATGGCGTGCTAAGGTAACGATCTTGATGAATAAAAGGCGAGTACAGCATGTAATGTTCGCATGGCTGTTTTCCATAACTATAGGTACAACATTCTATTATGGCTGACAAAAAACAACCTGTGAAACTTGTGCTGTGGCAACGGTTGCCGCGAATCATGGAATATTTCAGCTATTTAATCCAGCGTGTGAATCATGACCGTTTAACGGTCACCGCAGGATCAATGGCTTATGTGACTTTATTGTCATTAGTGCCGTTATTAACCGTGGTGGTGTCTGCATTATCTGCGATTCCAGCTTTTGCTGGCGTAGGTACCCAAGTACAACAGTTTGTTATCACCAATTTTGTACCTGCTGCTGGCGCTGTAGTAACGACGTATCTTAATGAGTTTGTTGCTAATGCGGGTAAAATGACGGTAGTGGGGATTGGGGCATTATTTGTGGTAGCAATGATGCTTATTTCCTCGATTGATAAGTCGTTGAGTTATATTTGGCGAGTAAAGAAAAAACGCCGTTGGATAATCTCATTGGCAGTGTATTGGATGATTCTCACTTTAGGTCCTATTCTATTGGGTTCTAGTATTGCATTGAGTTCATATTTAGGATCATTGGCATTACTTGATCATCAAACATTGCATGGGGTGGTACAGCAGTCATTACAATGGTTGCCGTCAATGATGTCGGGCTTGGCATTTTTATTGCTTTATGCGTTAGTGCCTAATTGTAAAGTACAGTTTAAACATGCATTGATCGGCGCGTTGTGTAGCAGTGTTTTATTTGAGTTAAGTAAAAAAGGTTTTGTGATTTACTTAGCGCATTTTCATTCCTATCAAATGATTTATGGCGCATTGTCGGTGATCCCTATTTTATTTGTGTGGGTGTATTTATGTTGGTGTATTGTGCTGCTTGGCGCAGAGATCACTGCCAGTTTAGGCGAACGTGGTTTTTGGGATGAGAGTCAATCTTCGCTAAAAAAAATAATAACGGTGACAGATAGTGACCATAATTTAACAACGACCAAGGAACAATAATGATTGCACTAATTCAACGGGTGAGTGAAGCCAGTGTTACCGTCGAGGGTAAAGTAACCGGTGCTATTGGCAGTGGTTTATTGGTGCTATTAGGGGTCGAAAAAGGGGATGATGAAGTCAAAGCGAAAAAGCTGCGCGATAAAGTATTGGGATATCGTATATTCAGCGATGCTGACGATAAAATGAATCTTAATGTTCAGCAAGCTAACGGCAGCGTGTTAGTGGTATCACAATTTACATTGGCTGCTGATACTAAAAAAGGTATGCGTCCAGGATTTTCAGTAGGTGCTGCACCGATTGAAGCGGAACGCTTGTACCAATATTTTGTCGAACAATGTAAGGCGCAACCGATCGTAACCGAAACAGGTGTCTTTGGGGCTGATATGAAAGTCGCGCTGGTCAATGATGGTCCGGTGACGTTTTGGTTACAGGTCTAGCCATTCTATTCGCATATTGAGCGTGCGATAACTGTCGACGATTGAGAGAGGGAATGCATGTTTCGATTAGTCACCCCACAAACAGAGCAGCAGTTTGTCCGTTATTACCATTTTCGCTGGCAAATGTTACGTCAGCCATGGCAAATGCCGTTGGGCTCTGAGCGTGATGCTTATGATGATGTCAGTGCTCACCGAATGTTAGTCGATAGTCACGATAATGTGGTGGCGATTGGGCGAGTGTATGTTACTCCTGATAATGAGGGACAAGTGCGTTATATGGCGGTTGATGCGGGAGTGCGCCATCAAGGGTTAGGTGGAATGGTATTAATGGCTCTGGAATCATTGGCACGTTATGACGGTGCTAAACGCTTAGTGTGTAATGCCCGTGAAGCGGCGATTCCGTTTTATCTTAAAAATGGCTTTGAGAGTCGTGGTGAGTTGAGTGATGAGCATGGTCCGATGCGGCATCAACAAATGGTTAAGTTGTTACCGCCGTTAACGGATGTTGCTCGTCAGCCGCAATGGTGTCAGGAATTACAGACGTTATGGCAAAGCCAAATTCCCATTAGTGACAAAATGGGCATCAAGATCAATCAATATACGGGGTACCGGTTTGAAGTCAGTGCACTGTTTAATGCCAACCTTAATCCGAATGAATTTATGTTTGCCGGCAGTATTTTTACTATGGCAACTTTAGCCGGATGGGGCTTTATTTGGCTGTTACTTAAAGAGCGTGGCTTGCAAGGTAATATTATTTTGGTTGATAGCCATATTCGTTATTCTGCCCCGGTTACTGAACGTCCAATTGCCGTCACCACCCTTGAGCATTTACGCGGTGATTTTGATCGTATTACTCAAGGGCGTAAAGGGCGGGTAACGGTTGATGTTAATGTTCAATGTGGCAAAGCGGTATCATCAACGTTTACTGGCACATATTTAGTTTTACCCGTACATGGTGAACCAACCGTGGCGGTCGAAATACCTTGATGCCATGAACGGATCAGTTGTTGGCAACCAGTGGTTAATTCAAGTTGGAATTGTTGTTGTTTATAATCGGCTAAGTTCCAGTGACTATTAAGCTTAATCGCAAAATTGTTAGCGCTGATTGTCGTGGGCGGTAATTGGATGGTGCCATCTTGTGCCGTTAGTGTCAGCGGTGTAGCTGTGAGTGGTAACGATGATGTTGTCTGTGATGTGGCTAATGGACTCGCCACTGAGAAATGCGGTTGTTGCCATTGGGCGAATAATTGTTGAGGGGTGATGTTAGCTAATGCTAATTGGCGGAAATCGATGTGAGCAGTGCCATTTAAGTGCGTTTTAAAATCGGTCTTAGTTCCCGCTTGACCATGAAGTTTGATTTGAGTATCAACAACCCCTGTTAGTGGTAGCGGTAATGATAGCCATTGCGATAGGGTTTGGGCTGGTACTGTGTCACCCATCATGGTTAATTGCCATGGACGCTGGGGATCATTGAGCGAAATTCTTGCTCGCGCTTTTAACATGCCGTGGTTAAACGGCAACACTAATTTATCTAATTGCCATTCGCCCGCGTTACTGTGCATGGTGGCAATAGCTTGGTTTATAACCACTTGATTGATACTGCCAAAGCCTAAGTCAGCGTCAACATTCCCTTGCCATAATCCCCACTGATTATTTTGCTTGAGCACTGCATTTTGGGCATTAATATCAATCCCTGCGAGTTGAAATGGTACTGTCGATGTTGATGAAGTGATTTGGCTATTATTAATATTGAGTTTTTTGACGATAATGTCAGTGTATTTTTGCTGCCATTGTTGCCACGTTTGTGACCAATCTTTATCGATAAACCATTTCAGTCCATTGGCTTTTAAGTCGCTGATAAATAATTGTTGGGGATCTATCCAGCCATCAATACGGACAAACCCATCCAGTATTTGTGCTGATATTCCATGGCTGATAATTTGTTGCGGCATAAATTGTAATTCAGCTAAAGGTTGTTCAAAGTTAAGTTGCTGCCATTGCGCATGGCTGGCACTGAACGACAAACGACTATTTTGTTGCTGCCAATAGTTTTGTGGCCACTGCCAATTCTCCAACGATAAATTAATATCATCAGCTCCCCATTGCGGTAATTCAATGCTGCTATTAACCACATCTAAGCGTTTTAATATGATGGTTTTAAAGGGCATTGTCTGCGATGTGAATTGTTGCTGCCAATCATTGAGTAATTGTTGATCTTGTAATCGAAATTGACTGACGGTGAGTTGGTCGATAGTCAAATTGTGATTATCATTATTGAGCTGTGCTTGGGCGGTGATCGTTGCGGTATGCCAACGGGCAGAGATACCATTAAAGTGCCATTGTTGACCTTGTTTATTGGCATTGATTAACAGTTGTTGTAACGGTAATTGATGCCAGTTAAGGCTGGTAGCACTCATTTGAAAATCACCATTAAAACTTTGCCACCATGGTGTATTGTCTGTCGGTGTTTGCCAGTTATCCATTTGGATTAAGCCATTTTTAAGCGTAACTTGAGGCGTATCTAGGTTAGTGTTATTAAGCACTAATCGCTTAATAGTTAGTGGGGGTAACGTGGTTAATAATGGCATGTTGACTGAGGTGAGATTATTTATTTGGACCCCATCAAATGCCAGTTTGTGGTCTGTTAAACTTGGTTCAGTGAGCCATAATTGAATGCTATCAGCTTGAACGAGTACCTGTTGATGCTGGGTGATCTCTACATGTTCAAACTTGATTTGATAAGGGGTGCGAATATCGTAATCAATTTTTTTTGCAAAAACGTGATAAGGCGAAATCTGAGTCAGGATAAAATTAAATAACGGTGCATTATAACGTGTTTGTAATAATCCTATTATGGACGTCAAACTCACCACGACTATTAACACAACAATAAGCGCTAATTTGCTAAGTAGTCGCATAAAATCTCCTCGAAAGCGAAAGGTATAACATCAATATAATGGCTTGTTGAGGGTGGGGGAAAAACCGTTTTTTGGCAAGAGTTTTGGACTTTGATTACGGAGGTTAATATGAAATGTGGAGGGGGGGATAAAAAACAGCCCCTAATAAAAGAGGCTGTTAACGGATAATCCAATGAGGAGTGAGATTAACCGAGTTGTGGACCCGCAGCAACTAACTGTTGGCCTTCTTGAGTATCAGTATATTTGTCAAAGTTAGTAATAAAACGGTCAGCCAAGTCTTCAGCTTTACTTTGCCACTGGAGTGGATCAGTATAAGTATCACGTGGGTCAAGAATCGTTGGATCAACACCTGGTAATGATGTTGGTACCGTTAGATTAAAGATTGGGATCTGCTTGGTGGTTGCATTGTCAATTGAACCATCAAGGATCGCATCAATGATCCCACGTGTATCTTGGATTGAAATACGTTTACCTGTGCCATTCCAGCCAGTATTTACTAGGTAAGCTTCAGCCCCTGCATCTTCCATACGCTTCACTAGTACTTCAGCATACTGAGTTGGGTGTAATGTTAGGAATGCATTACCAAAACATGCTGAGAACGTTGGTGTTGGTTCAGTAATTCCGCGCTCAGTACCCGCTAATTTAGCCGTAAAGCCAGATAGGAAATGGTATTTGGTTTGCTCAGGCGTCAGTTTAGAAACCGGAGGTAATACTCCGAATGCATCAGCAGATAAGAAGATCACTTTATTGGCATGGCCGCCTTTTGATACAGGCTTAACAATGTTTTCAATATGATAAATAGGGTAAGAAACACGGGTGTTTTCAGTTTTTGAATTATCATCAAAATTAATTGAGCCATTGCCACGAACCGTGACGTTCTCTAATAGCGCATCGCGACGAATCGCATTGTAGATATCAGGTTCTGCTTCTTTTGATAGGTTGATGGTTTTTGCGTAACAACCGCCTTCAAAGTTAAATACGCCGTTATCATCCCAACCATGCTCATCATCACCGATTAGCGCACGCTTAGGATCTGTTGATAGGGTTGTTTTACCTGTGCCAGAAAGACCAAAGAAGACTGCAACCTCACCCTCGTTGTTCATGTTGGCAGAACAGTGCATTGAAGCAATACCTTGTAGCGGTAGGAAGTAGTTCATCATTGCGAACATACCTTTCTTCATCTCACCGCCGTACCATGTGCCGCCAATCAGTTGCATTTTTTCACTAAGATTGAAAACCGTGAAGTTTTCAGAATTCATGCCATGCTCTTCCCATTTAGGGTTAGTGCATTTCGATCCATTCATGATCACAAAATCAGGTTCGAAGTTTTCAAGCTCTGCTTCAGTTGGGCGAATAAACATGTTTTTTACAAAGTGTGCTTGCCATGCCACTTCAGTAATGACGCGAATGCAAAGACGAGTATCTGGGTTAGCACCACAGTAACCATCAACCACAAAAAGACGTTTATTAGAAAGTTGATTTGTGACTAATTCTTTAAGATCTAGCCATGCTGTTTGGGTTAAAGCTTTGTTGTCATTTTTACCTTGATCTGACCACCATAGGGTATCTTTCGTGGTGTTATCACGCACAATAAATTTATCTTGTGGTGAACGACCTGTAAAAATACCAGTATCCACAGATACGGCACCTAGCTCTGTGACAATACCACGCTCATAACCTTCTAGTCCTGGCTTGGTTTCTTCATTGAAAAGAACCTCATAGGATGGGTTACGAATAACATCTGTAACATTGGTAATACCGTATTGGGATAAATCCATGTTGTTTGCAACCTTATTATCGACACAAGAAGTGATCATTGGTGCTCCTAGGGTAAGATGTTGTTTAACTGCCAATCATGCTAGCAACCCTAAATCGCTAAATCAGGGACGGTCATCAAAAAACCGACCATCTTAATGTTAATTTTAGGTAAAAATATCGAAACTGCGAGAGGATTTATTTTGCATAAATGTTAAATTTTAAATGTTGTGATTGTGGTCAATATTTACACGCTGTGATTGCAAAAAAAGCGCAATTGAAGTGGGGATATAATGAGATATACGCTATGGCGATGAGAAAGTGGGGATTTCATAAAATAAAGCTGAAAAAAAACCGACATAGTTAGCCGGTTTAAAATGGTATTGTGCCTACTGATGAATTAGTGAATGTTATCACTATCAGCTAGGTTGGCACTATCATCTCGCAGTGCCGCGACATCGATACTATCGAAATCGTAGCTGGTGCCGCAGTAATCACAATGCAGTGATACTTTGCCTTCTTCAGCAATGATTTTATCAATTTCTTGTGGTTGAACACTCATAATTGCAGCAGAGCTACGATCGCGCGAGCAGCCACATTCAAAACTTACTGGCTGAGGCTCAAATAATTGCACTTGTTCTTGGTGGTAAAGACGATACAGCACATCTTGTGCTTCAAGCGTAAATAGCTCTTCATCTTTCACTGTTTCGGTTAATGCTGCTAGGTGTTCAAAGTCGCCTTCGGTACCCGTACCGTCAGGCATGATCTGTAATAACATCCCTGCTGCTTTTACTTTACCGTCGATTTCACCAGTACGTAACCAGATACGGGTTTTCAGTTGCTCAGAGTTTTTGAAATAACTTTCAAGACACTCAGCAAGGGTATCACCATCAAGACCCACAACACCTTGGTAGCGTTCACCTTTGATTGGTGTAATGGTGATCACCATGTGACCTTTACCCATTAAGTCATGGATCGTACCTGCTTCAACATCACCTTTCCAACGAGCAACACCACGTAATTGTTGGTTATGATCGCCGTTGATTACCGCTAAGCTTACTGGACCATCACCTTGTACTTGAACGGTGATAGAACCTTCAAATTTTAATGTGGCGGTTAATAGGCTGGTGGCAACCAATAATTCACCCAGTAATGTTGCTACCGGTGTTGGGTAGTTTTTATCGGCAATAATTTGTTGGTAAGTTTGGCCTAATTGTACCAATTCACCGCGAACTGCTGCACCGTCGAAAAGGTAACGGTTTAAACTATCGTTTGTCATGAGTGTGTATTCTCCAGCTATAGAGCCAACCTAATATGGTCTAAAAATGTATGGCAATTACTTTATGGTCAACGCCGCAACCAAGGCGGGTTAAACCGTTGCGATAAAGCACTCGCATTCTACATTATTGGTTGAGTAGGTTGGCACTTAGTTATTTATTCAGATGAGTTAATGTTTTTGAATCGGATAATGTCACGTCGTTGCTTTTTATCCGGCCGTTTTTCGGGGCTTGGATTATCATAAGCATTGAGTTTGCGCATTTTTGCTGTTTGTTCACGAGTTGCAATACTTTGGATTGTTTCTTGGTATAGCAGCTGTGCTTCTGGTGCGCCACGGCGGCAGTCAGAGATTTGTTCAATGGTGATGATTTTCTCATCATTACCTTGGCGTAATTTAACCGTTGCCCCAAGCTCAATAATTTTACTTGGTTTTGAACGGTGTCCATTATAGTGCACTTTACCGCCGTCAATCATGGCTCGTGCAACAGATCGTGTTTTGTAAAAGCGGGCAGCCCATAACCATTTATCAAGACGGACCTGTTTAATATCAGAGGTGTGTTGACTCATCACGGTGCCTTTATTTGCTGAAACCATAAATTATCACATATGACGGATAACATCAGTAATGTGACTATTTATTATAAATGGTGATATTCGCCGCGGATTTCAATCACCGCGTAAGAATTTCTTACAAAAAATCATTAAATTCTTAGATACTATGGTGTTTTGTTTTGATTATTAAATGGTATTTCAATGATGAACAGGCGATCATAGTCAGTTCAATTTTGATGTGCTGTTGCACTGCACTTATTTGTTTTATTGTTTTCGGTATTTTAAGAATGGATTTTACTATGCTTGCTTCAAAGTGGTTTGCTGCTGTAGCAACCAAACGTCCGTTATCATTACAATCCGTCACCCGTATTTTAACTTGTATTCTGGTGGTGATATTTGCTTGGATTGCAGGACGTTTAGTGTGGTCAATTCTCCAACCTACTCCAGTCGCTGCTCGTTGGCAACCGTTAGCTGTTACGGTTAATACCTCACAACAACAATTACCGGTTAATGAGCTTCTAGGGTTAAATTTGTTTGGGCGCTATCAGGCTAATGCTGCCCCTGTTGTCGCCAAACCAGTAAAGCAAGATGCCCCGCAAACTCAATTACGATTAACGCTTGTTGGCGTAGTTGCCAGTTCGACACCATCAAAAGCACTGGCTGTCGTGACCAATAATGGTAAACAAAATACCTATGGTATTAATGAAGTGATTGATAATACCCGTGCAAGCTTAATTGCGGTGTATAACGATCGGGTTATTATTCGCAATAATGGTCGTGATGAAACCTTAATGCTTGAGGGCTTAAAGTTTACTAAACCTTCAACAGTACCTGCCGTATCTCAACGTCAGAGCGCTCAAAGTAACAATGATAATGCTGCTGAACTTGCCAAAATTAAACAAGAGATTTTATCTGAGCCACAAACTTTATTCAGTTACATCCGCTTATCTCAGGTGAAAAAAGATGGCCAAATTGAAGGCTATCGTGTCAATCCGGGTAAAAATAGAATTTTATTTGATCAGGTCGGGCTTAAGGCCAATGATCTTGCAGTGAGTATTAATGGTAATAGTCTTACCGATCCTGCAATTATGGCCAAACTTTGGGGTGAGTTGTCTTCAGCCACTGATTTTACACTGACGGTTGAGCGTGACGGTCAGTTACATGATATCCACATTGAGCTGCAATAACACCTTAGTGCTTAGCTTGAAATAAATATGCGATAACGCAGGAGTTTTTTGTGAAAAAATGGATGGGTAAAAGTGCCCTATTGTTAGCGAGTGGCTTGTTTTGTAGTCAAGCAATGGCAGATGAATTAAGTGCTAATTTTAAAGGCACAGACATTCAAGAGTTCATCAATATTGTTGGCCGCACCTTACATAAAACAATCATTATTGATCCTGCGGTACGTGGGCAAGTGAATGTGCGTAGTTATGATTTATTGAACGAAGAACAGTATTACCGTTTCTTTCTTAATGTGCTCGATGTCTATGGTTATGCGGTTGTGACCATGGAAGATGGCGTTATGAAAGTTATTCGTGATAAAGACGCCAAAACGGCCGCGATTCCTGTGGTTGGTGCCAATGATAAGAATATTCCCGGTGATGCTGTTGTTACACGTGTTATTGCGGTTAAGAATGTTTCAGTGCGTGAGTTATCACCGCTATTACGCCAGCTAAATGATAATGCGGGCGCAGGTAACGTGGTCCATTACGATCCCGCTAATATTATTATGATCACCGGTCGTGCTGCGGTCGTTAATCGGTTAGCGGAAATTATTGAACGGGTTGATCGTGCGGGTAACAAAGATGTGACCGTGGTGTCGCTTAATAATGCATCGGCATCAGAAATGGTGCGTATTATTGATTCGCTGAATAAAAGTGCAGAAGCAACATCGACCCCTGGTTTTCTTATCCCTAAAGCGGTTGCCGATGAGCGTACCAACTCGGTATTGATTTCTGGCGATCCTAAAGTGCGTGAGCGCTTAAAAAACCTGATTCATCGTTTAGATAAAGAGATGGCTGTCAGTGGTAATAGCCGCGTGTTTTATCTTAAATATGCTAAAGCTGAAGATCTCGTCGATGTTCTGAAAGGGGTGTCTGAAAATGTTCAAGCATCGACAAAAGGCAATGCAGGGCAAGCGCAAAGCGTAAATAAAGATGATGTTATGATCTCCGCTCATGCGCCGACTAACTCATTAATTATCTCAGCCCCTGCGGATGTAATGAAACGTTTAGAGTCAATTATTTCTCAACTCGATATTCGTCGTGCTCAAGTACATATTGAAGCGATGATTGTTGAAGTTCAAGAAGGTGATGGCGTTAACTTAGGGGTTCAGTGGGGTTCACAAGAAGGTGGTGTGATTCAGTTTGGTAACAGTGGTGCGCCGATTGGTGGCTTATTGTCAGCTCAAGAGCAAGGCAAAGATAAAGTCACGACTCAAAATCGAACTGATCCAAATACAGGTGAGCAATTACCTCCTATCGTAACCACTGAAAGTGGCGACTTGGCACCAATGGCTGCTTTCTTAGGTGGCGTTAAAGGTGCGGCTGCTGCTATTGCATTGGGTGACTGGACGGCATTGGTGACAGCGGTGCAATCGAACCGTAATGTTAACGTGTTATCAACGCCGAACATTACCGTGCTTGATAACCAAGAAGCGAACCTTTCGGTCGGTCAAGAAGTACCGGTAACGACAGGCTCACAAACAGGTTCCAATAACGATAATCCATTTACCACCGTTGAACGTAAAGATGTCGGTATTCAGCTTAAAGTTACCCCACAAATTAACGAAGGTGACTCGGTACAGATGAAGATCGAGCAAGTGGTATCGCAAGTTGCTGATGCCAACGGCGCGGTTGATATTCGTTTTGACAAGCGTGAGTTATCAACTTCAGTGTTAGTGAAAGACGGCAATATGATCGCTCTCGGTGGTTTGATGCAAGAGAAGACACTTGAGTCTGAGCAAAAAGTGCCAATTTTAGGTGATATTCCAGTATTGGGCGCGTTATTCCGTTCGACCAATAACCAGACTGAAAA
Organism: uncultured Photobacterium sp.; assembly: GCA_947039005.1. Taxonomy (GTDB): domain Bacteria; phylum Pseudomonadota; class Gammaproteobacteria; order Enterobacterales; family Vibrionaceae; genus Photobacterium. Next base: position 14,289 of record CAMQXY010000001.1, on the reverse strand, counting down.
AACTAACCTGATGATTTTCATTCGTCCGACTATTTTACGTGATGGCATGAGTGCCGATGGTATGACGCAACGCAAATATAACTATATTCGTGCTCAACAGTTGTACCAAGCCGATAAAGGCATGCGTTTAATGGATGCTGAAATGCCAGTGATTCCAAAATATGGTGATGATATGGCGCTACCAGCAGAAGTGCGTGCGTTTGTATCGCAGTTGGAGAAACACTAATGGCAGATGAGTCTCTGGCATTAGAAACAGCAGTGCTATTTCGACTGCCGTTTTCTTTTGCCAAGCGCCATCATGTTGTGATTGAAGCCAATCAACAAGGATGGCAGCTGTATTATTGTGGTCAATTATCAGCAATCGTACTAGCAGAAGTGCGACGGGTGGTCGGTGAAGGTTTTTATCCGGTTGCACTATCAGAATCGGAGTTTGAACAAAAGTTGACTGATGCTTATCAGCGTGACTCTTCTGAAGCCCGTCAGTTAATGGAAGATTTAGGTTCAGACAGTGATGACTTTTTCTCGTTAGCAGAAGATCTTCCAGAAACGGAAGATTTACTGGAATCAGAAGATGATGCGCCGATCATCAAATTGATCAATGCCATGCTTGCTGAAGCGATCAAAGAAGGTGCGTCTGATATTCATATCGAAACCTTTGAAAAAGTGCTGTCGATTCGTTTTCGGGTTGATGGCATGTTGCGAGAAGTCTTACAGCCAAGTCGTAAGTTAGCACCGTTGTTAGTGTCGCGTATTAAAGTTATGGCAAAGCTGGATATTGCTGAAAAGCGGATCCCACAAGATGGTCGTATTTCATTACGTATCGGTGGTCGTGCGGTGGATGTGCGGGTGTCAACCATGCCGTCATCACATGGTGAACGGGTGGTATTGCGTTTGTTGGATAAAAACGCCACTCGTCTTGATTTACACAGTCTAGGCATGACCGCGGCAAACCATCAATTTTTCCGTAAGCTTATTGAGCGTCCGCATGGGATTATTCTGGTAACAGGTCCTACTGGTTCAGGTAAATCAACGACTTTGTATGCGGGTTTACAAGAACTTAATAGTGCTGAGCGCAATATTCTAACCGTTGAAGATCCGATTGAATTTGATATTGATGGTATTGGACAAACGCAAGTAAACAGTAAGGTTGATATGACCTTTGCGCGAGGTTTACGGGCTATTTTGCGTCAAGATCCCGATGTGGTGATGATTGGTGAGATCCGTGACTTAGAAACCGCGGCTATTGCAGTCCAAGCATCACTAACGGGTCATATGGTGTTATCAACCTTGCACACCAATACTGCTGTTGGTGCGATCACCCGTTTACGTGATATGGGGATAGAACCGTTCTTGGTGTCATCTTCATTATTGGGTGTATTAGCCCAACGTTTAGTACGTACTTTATGTACCGAGTGTCGCCAGCCTTATGAGGCAGATACTGAACAGAAAAAATTGTTTATGTTAACGGCTACCGATAGCCTGACATTGTATCGTCCTTGCGGGTGTGACAAGTGTAATTTTAAAGGGTATCGCGGGCGTACGGGTATTCATGAATTGTTGCAGGTTGACGAGTATGTTCAAGAGTTGATTCATGCTGAAGCGGGTGAACAAGCGATTGAAAAGTATGTCCGTCAATCAACACCAAGTATTCGTGATGATGGTTTAGGTAAAGTCCGCCAAGGGATCACTACACTTGAAGAAGTGATGCGCGTGACCAAGGAGAGCTAATGGCCGCATTTGAATATAAAGCATTAGATGCCAAAGGACGCCAGAAAAAAGGTGTTTTAGAAGGTGATACTTCCCGCCAAGTTAGGCAGCAGTTGCGCGAAAAAGGGCTGGTGCCGATTGAGGTTAACCAAACCTCTGGTCAAGGCAAAAAAACGGCTGCGGCACCGAGTAAGTTCACTTTTCGACGCGGTATAAGCACCAATGAATTAGCATTGATCACGCGTCAGTTAGCGACCTTAGTACAAGCTTCGATGCCGTTGGAAGAGTGCATAAAGGCAGTAGCAGAGCAAAATGAAAAGCCGCGCTTGAAAAACATTTTACTTGCAGTGCGATCACGGGTGGTTGAAGGCTATACCTTAGCTGACAGTATGGCGGAATATCCGCATGTGTTTGATCAGTTATTTCGCGCGATGGTGGCGGCAGGTGAGAAATCGGGTCATTTAGATACCATTCTAAATCGTTTAGCTGATTACAGTGAAAACCGTCAACAAATGCGTAGCAAGCTCCAACAAGCGATGATTTACCCATTAATGCTGACCTTGGTGGCAGTATCTGTGGTGGCGTTTTTGTTAGCTACCGTAGTACCGAAAATTGTTGATCAGTTTGTGCAAATGAATCAAGGGCTGCCAGCAATTACAGAAGTGTTATTAGCTGCCAGTAATTTTGTGCAGCATTGGGGATTGCTGGTGGTGATTGTGATTGTGGCCTTAATCGCCTTAATCAAAACAGCCCTTAAAAAGCCGACGTTTCGAATGAAATGGGATCGGGCTATTTTACGGGTGCCAGTGATTGGCAAGGTAGCACGAGGATTAAATACCTCCCGTTTTGCGCGAACATTATCGATTTGTACCTCAAGTGCGATCCCTTTATTGGATGGTATGAAAGTTGCGTCTGACGTAATGACCAATACCTACGTTAATAAGAAGATTTTAGAAGCGGCAGATAGAGTGCGTGAGGGCGCAAGTTTACGTATTTCTTTGGAAAAAACAGCGCTGTTTCCACCGATGATGTTACATATGATTGCCAGTGGTGAGCGCAGTGGTGAGCTTGAGCAAATGCTTACCCGTGCAGCGGATAACCAAGATCGTGATTTTGAGTCTTTGGTCAATATGGCGTTAGGGGTATTTGAACCGTTATTGATTGTAGCAATGGCGGGAGTGGTAATGTTTATCGTGATCGCAACCTTAATGCCGATTATTGAATTAAACAATATGGTCGGGATGTAGATTTTCTTTTGGAGGGTAAATAATGCAACAAAAGCAACGTGGTTTTACGCTGTTAGAAGTAATGGTCGTGATTGTAATTCTAGGGGTGTTGGCAAGTTTAGTGGTGCCAAACCTATTAGGTAATAAAGAAAAAGCTGACCAACAAAAAGCGGTAACGGATATTAGTTCGTTAGAGCAATCATTGGAAATGTACAAGCTTGATAATAGCGTGTTCCCAACCACTGACCAAGGCTTAGAGGCGTTGGTAACTAAACCTTCTTCTTCACCTGAGCCGCGTAATTATCGTGACGGTGGCTACATTAAGCGTTTACCAAAAGATCCATGGGGTTATGAGTATCAATACGTGTCACCGGGTGAGCATGGTGCGGTTGATATCTTCAGTCTTGGCGCTGATGGTCAAGAAGGTGGTGACGGTATTAATACTGATATCGGTAACTGGAATATGTTGAACTACAACAAATAAAGCTAAGAATGATGATGAAGCGTAATGCAGGTTTTACCTTAATTGAAATTATGTTGGTGTTAGTGTTACTGGCAACCAGTGCGGTCGCTGTGGTATCGACATTACCCAATAATAAACGTGATGAGGTGAAAGAGCAGGCTGTACGCTTTCATCATTTAGCCCAACTATTGGGTGAAGATGCAATGTTAAATGGGGTCGATTACGGTATTCGTATCGACCCACATCAATATCAGTTTTTAACGCTGACTCAAGATGGTTGGCAACCGCTGGAAGGCGCTAAATTCTTCACCAGTGTTAAATTGGAGGCAGGCATTACTGCGACGGTTACCATTGGTGGAGCATGGAAAGATAAGGATCGACTTTTTAAATCTGACTCGCTATTTAAAGATGACGACATATTTAAAAAGTCTGATCAGGAAAAGGAACAATTACCGCCGCAAATAGTGGTCATGGCGAGTGGTGAATATACTCCATTTACGGTCAGTTTTGAGATTGAAAACCAACATCAATTTTGGCAGGTGGTAGCTGATGAAATCGGTAATGTGGTGTTATTAGCCCCCGGACAAACGTTAGAACAACAACTTTCTGAGGAAGGGTTATCAGCGCAGGAGCATTCGTAATGAAGCGCTCACAGGGATTTACATTGTTAGAAGTACTGGTCGCATTGGCTATTTTTGCAGTAGCAGCATTAAGTGTTATGCGAGCTGTTAGCCAAAATCTTAATAATTTAGGCTACTTAGAGCAAAAAACATTGGCCTCGATGGTCGCTGATAATGAATTAGCTCAGTTGCATTTAAGTGGTCAGTACCCAAGCTCCGTGAAACGCGGTAAATCAACCTTAGCAGACCGAGAATGGTATTGGACGGTTACGAGTACTAAAACACAGCAACAATTGTTGCGTCAAATTGAAGTGTCGGTAGCCACTGATTCACAGCGGGAAAATTCAGTTATTACGGTAAAGACCTATGTCAGCAATTAATCATCATCGTCAGCAAGGTTTTACGTTACTAGAAGTACTAGTGGCGATAGCGGTATTTGCGATGTTGAGCTTATCGGCTAATCAGGTTCTGAATAATGTTATGCGCAGTGATGCGCAATCGAAAGAACATAATCAACGCTTACAGGCGATTCAACGTACCATGATCATGATGGATAATGATTTTCGACAGATTGTGGCGCGTAAATATAGAGTGGATGCTGAAAAGCCGAGCGATAAAATATTGCAAGTTGGTGAGTATTTATTGGATTCGAGCAGTGAAGGGATCATGTTTGTACGTGGTGGTTGGCAAAACCCACAAGCGATGTTTCCCCGTGGTGATATTACCCGTGTTGGTTACCGTATTATCGATGACAAGTTAGAGCGGCTATGGTTTCGTTACCCTGACACCGTGGTTGGAGCCAAGCCGTTAGTACGAGTGTTGTTAACGGGGGTTACCGATTTAAAATTTGAATTCTATTATGATAAGCAATGGCATAACAAATGGGATAAAGCTAATAGCTTGCCTGCGGGGATCAAAGTAATGATGACTTTGAAAAACCTCGGTGAGATTGAGCGTATTTATTTATTACCTGCCTCTGCGCTGACAACGAATGAGACGGAGCCTGAGGCATGATTAAGCAACGTGGGGTAGCGTTAATCGTGGTGTTATTGTTAGTGGCTTTAATGAGTTTATTAGCAGTACAAATGACGGAACGGTTACAACTCAATTTTCACCGCGTAAAAAACCAAGTTGAGCATCAACAAAGTTATTGGTACAGCCTTGGCGTGGAAGCATTAGCCACTCAAGCGCTAGAGCAAAGTCTTAAAGACAGTAAAACTGTGAATTTAACTCAGGCGTGGGCCGTGGGTGAGCAAAGTTATCCGTTAGATGGTGGCGCAGTAATTAGCGGTAATTTAACCGATAAACAAACCTGTTTTAATTTAAATGCTTTTAAAAATGTTAAAGCTAAAACGGATAATAGTCAGCAGCCTTTTTTAGTGACTTATTTACAGAATATTCTCACAGAATCTGGTGTTGACGATTATGAAGCGGAAGTGATTGCAGATTCAAGCTGGGAATTTGTTGATGGTAACACCACGGTGCAATCAGCATATGGTGCTGAAGACAGTACTTATGAAAGTTTTCAACCACCGTATGTTGCAGCTAATGATTGGCTGGCTGACGGCAGTGAGTTTCGGGCGGTTAATGGGGTTTCTGCCAAGATTTATCAGCAGTTAAAAGGGTTGATTTGTGCCTTGCCTACCGATGATATGTTGCTCAATGTGAATACTATTACTGAAAAACAAGCCGTGTTGTTGTCGGCATTATTTGCACCATCGTTATCATTAGACGATGCACAAAAAATTATTCGTGAGCGTGATAAAAATCATACCGTATGGGACAGCGTTGCTGATTTTATGAAGTTAGTTCCACTGCCACCAACGGCGAGTCCACCTTCAGGAAATGATAAAACAGCAACCGAGATGGAGAAATATTTAACTGTTACCAGTCATTATTTTTCGTTAGATGCTGAAATAAAAGTAGACAGTGCTCGAGTGCGAACCGTGGCATTATTTAACCGTGATGATAAGAACAAGGTGACGGTAGTTCGTCGCCAGTATGGAGGAATCCGTGAGCGAATTTCTGACGATAAGGCTAAGTAGCCGGCCGGATATGCCGGTGCAATGGCTAGTCTGGTCGCCACTGCAAAACGAAGTGATTGCATCTGGCCAATTGGCGGATATCAACCAAATCAGTGAATTAACTGAGTATGCAGTAACTCGCCCAGTGTATGGTTTAGTACCGACCAGTGAGATGTTGTTAACACAAGTGACGATCCCTGCCGGTAGTAGCCGTCAGTTAGCGGCGGTATTACCGTATTTACTTGAAGAAGAGTTAGCTCAAGATGTTGATAGTTTACATGTGCAATTACTTAAACGTGACAATGATATTGCGACGGTCGCTATTATTGAACACCAAAAAGTAACGGCATGGTTAGCGGCATTTACTGAGTGTGGTATTGAGCTTAAAAAACTGATCCCCGATTGTTTATGTTTGCCATTGTTTAACGATGGTTATAGTGCGGCTGAAATTGATGGCCAATGGTTAATTCGTCAATCGGAAGCAATGGGTGTCTGTGCTGATACCAGTTGGTTAAGTGCGTGGGTTACTGCTCAAAAAGCGCCGATTGTTATTGAAACGACAGAAGATAAAGCAGATGACAGCGATGATATTGCGCCCGAAGCTGAAGCTGAACGTCTTGCCGTAGAAGTTGAGTCAATTGTCGCTGCGACCGAAAGTTTAGCCCAAGTGACAATTCATCACTATACGCCGGCCCCAATTAATATTCCTGGTCGTTGGCAGCCACAGACGCCTGAATTAGTGATGCAATTGTTAGCTATCGGCGCGGCAGAATCAAAGGCGACGTTGTTATCTGGACCTTATAAACCGCAAGCTGCGTGGCGTAAGCATTTACAACCATGGCGTAAAGTAGCGATTACAGCAGCAGTGGTATTAGTTGCGCTCTTCGGTGAGCAAGTACTAACTACGCAACGTTTAGAGCAACAAGCTAATGCCTATCATGCTGAAAGTGAGCGTATTTTTCGTCAAGTTTTACCACAATTTAAACGCATTCCTTCGCAGAGTTATTTGAAAAATCAAATGAACGCGGCGTTAAAGAGTTTAGGTGGGCATGGCGAGCAAAATGGCATGTTAATGTGGTTAAGTGAATTAAAACCAGCATTAACGCAAGTGCCAACGATTAAGATCGTTAATCTTAAATATGATCAAACGCGGGGTGAGTTGCGCTTGCAAGCAACGGCGGCTGGATTTCAGGATTTTGAACAATTACGCAGTGCATTGAGTTCTCAGTTTATAGTTGATCAAGGTCAGTTAACTAAACAAGATAATTTAGTCAGTGGTGCTGTGGTGCTGAGGAGAAAAGCCTAATGGCAGAGATTAAGGCATGGTGGAAAGCCCTCAGTCAGCGGGAACAACATTTGCTTCTTGGGGCGGGTAGTGCGCTGGTGATTGCGATTCTTTATTGGGGGGTATGGAAGCCGTTGAATCAACGTGCAACGGAAGCGCAGAATAAGATCAATCAACAACGCCAACTATTAACGTGGGTTGAACATAAAGCCAATCAAATTACGGTTCTTAAACGTGCTGGTGGCACCGTAAATGTGAGTGATGAAGGGCTTAACCAAGTCATTAATGAAACTACAACTCGTTTTAAGATTGATTTGATTCGTATGCAACCGCGTAATGATGCACTGCAGGTGTGGGTACAGCCATTACCGTTTGATACGCTGGTTAATTGGTTAGTATATCTGCAGCAGAGTTACGGTATTAGCACCCAGTTTATCGACCTCTCAAAAACCGATAAAAATGGTATGGTTGAAGTTAACCGTTTGCAATTAGGGCGAGGATAACCGTGAGATTTAAGTTAGCCGTTGGCGCTAGTTTTGGTGCAGTATTTATTGCTAGTTTAGTTACACATATTCCAGCAAGTTGGTTATGGCAGTATGCGCCAAAAATAAATGGTTTAGCCTTAGAAGGAATTGCAGGGACACCATGGCAAGGATCCGCGACAAATGTCCGTTGGCAAAATCAACCCTTTGGTCGTTTACAATGGGATATGCGATTAGGGCGTTTATTTCGCGGTGAGCTGGCGTTTAATGTCCGCTTTGGTAAGGGGAGTGAATGGCAGTTACAAGGACGAGGTTTAGTGGGTTATAGCACTGCAGGCCCGTTTGCGGAAAAGCTGCTGTTATCGATGCCGGCTGCTCAAGCGGTATCACAAGCACAACTGCCCGTACCGATAACGGTGAAAGGTAATTTAGAATTAACCGTCAGAAATTATCATTATGCCGAACCGTATTGTAAAACCCTTGATGCGACCTTAGCGTGGGTACAAGGGGCGGCTGAAACACCAATGGGCACCATTAAACCAGGGCCTGTTTTTGCTGACTTAAATTGTGCTAATGGCGCAATCATCGCGAAGATAAATCAAGCCTCGGATGATGTGAGTAGTGATTGGCAAGCAAATCTGGCGACTAACCAGCAATATAAATTGAATGGATGGTTTAAGCCGGGAGCGCAATTCCCTGCTGAGCTAACGAAACAATTAAAATGGTTAGGTGATCCTAATACCAAAGGCCAATATAAACTTAATTATTCAGGTCGATTGTAGCGTTAGTTAATATTTTTAGCATAAAACCATTAACAACGGCAGTCGATTTCGACTGCCGCTTTATTTCTACTGATTATTCGCTTTTAATTAGCGTAAGCTTTTTTTATTCTGGTAGAGCTTTTCATTAAACAGGACCTGATCATGGCGATAAGCAAAGATAAACCCCAAATCTTAGCAGCCGAGGTTGTAGCGCAATCACGACTATTTAAAATTGAATCATTGGATTTACGTTTTTCTAATGGTGTTGAACGTACCTATGAACGTATGCAGCCAAGTGGGCGTCATGCAGTATTGATTGTTCCTGTCACCGCCGATGGTGATTTATTGTTAATTCGTGAATATTCTGCTGGCACCGAGCGGTATGAATTAGGTTTTCCCAAAGGGTTAATTGATGCGGGAGAAAGCGCACTTGAAGCAGCAAACCGTGAATTAAAAGAAGAAATCGGTTTTGGTGCGCAGCGATTACAACCCTTAAAAGAAGTGATTTTAGCACCATCGTATTTTTCGAGCCGAATGACATTGTTTGTTGGCCAAGATTTATATCCTGAGCGTTTAGAAGGTGATGAACCTGAGCCGTTAGAGATTGTACGGTGGCCGTTAGCACAAGCAGAAGAATTATTGAATCACCTTGATTTTGCCGAAGCGCGTAGTATCAGTGCGCTATTTTTAGCCTTGAAATATTTAGCTTGCGAGGAATAATTTATGACACTAAACCATCTTATTCCTGATGTTATCGATATCGCCCAAGCGTCAGGTCGTTTGATATTAGATATTTATCAAAAAGGTCAGTTTGAACAACATATTAAATCAGATAATACCCCAGTTACCAGTGCTGATTTAGCGGCTAATCAGTTAGTGATTGAACGGTTATCACTGTTAACACCTGATATTCCAGTGTTATCAGAAGAGGACGCCAATATTTCATTAACCGAGCGCAGCCAATGGTCGCGCTATTGGTTAATTGATCCCCTTGATGGTACTCAGGAATTTATTGCTGGGAGTGGTGATTTCGCGACCATTATTGCACTCATTGATAATAATAAGCCTGTCATGGGAGTAGTGTATGCCCCAGTCTCTGGCGTGACATATTATGCTGCTCAAGGTCAAGGTGCCCATAAAATCACCGCTGATGGTGAAACGTGTGCGATCTCAACCAATAAACACCATTCACCATTACGCGCTTTGACGATTGCTATCAGTCGTCGTCAGAATATTGATACCACTAAGGCGCGATTTGATAGCCAGTATCAATATGAATTAATTGAATTGGGTTCAGCTTCTCTTAAAGCATGCTTAGTCGCAGAAGGTGGTGCTGATTGTTATTTACGTTTAGGGCCAACCGGTGAATGGGATACCGCAGCGACCCAATGTATTGTTGAAGAAGCGGGGGGGCGAATTTTCAATACCCATATTACGCCGTTGTCTTATAACTTGCGCCAGACATTAGAAAATCCTAACTTTATTGTGTTAGGTGATGAACACCTACCATGGACATCAATTTTAACCGCTGACAATCGTTTAATGACCGCGGAATAGGTTGTCCATCGATAGTCCTCAAATCAACAACGGAGCCTAAATGGCTCCGTTGTTGATTGTGTGTTTTCGGCAATAATTATTATGCTGATGGCTCTAAGCCGATGATGACGTTTTTATCTCATTAATCAATCATTATTGCTTATTAAACCAGCGCCACATTTTGTGATGTAAAATACAAAATGATATCAATCTGGCTTTGCGTCAGTCGCACTCTCGCTTTACTATGTGAGAGTATTGCGTCGTTGCAATGACGCGGATGTTACTGTGCAAACAGAGTATCATTGTAATAAAATCACAGAGAAGCAGATAATTCATGGGAATTAGGGCTCAGCAAAAAGAAAAAACTCGGCGTTCATTAATTGATGCCGCTTTTAGCCAATTAAGTGCCGAGCGAAGTTTTTCTAATTTAAGTCTACGCGAAGTTGCGCGTGAAGCCGGTATTGCTCCAACATCATTTTATCGTCATTTTAAAGACATGGATGAGTTAGGGTTAACCATGGTTGATGAAGGGGGATTAATTCTTCGTCAATTAATGCGTCAAGCTCGACAACGTATTGCTACAGAAGGCAGCGTGATCCGTACCTCAGTAGAGACTTTTATGGAATTTATCGAAAGTAGTCCTAACGTATTCCGCTTACTGCTTCGTGAGCGTTCTGGTACATCAACAGCTTTTCGTGCTGCAGTTGTACGGGAAATACAACATTTCGGGGCTGAATTGGTTGAGTATCTTGAAGCTAAAACAGGGGTAACCCATGAAGAAGCTTATACGCAAGCCGAAGCGTCAGTGACATTGGTCTTTAGTTCTGGTGCAGAAGCACTCGATCTAGATTGTAATGCTCGTGCTGAGCATGCAGAAAGATTGATCATGCAACTTAGAATGATTGCAAAAGGTGCCTATTGGTACCGTAAAGAGCGTGAGCGTCGAGAGCTCAGGCAGAAACTATAATCTTATTTTGATTTTGGTGAAGTATATGGAAAAGCAACAACTTAAAGCAGAGCGTAAGACGCTGATTTTATCTGTAATTACAGGTTTATGTGGTTACGGCACTCTAACGGTATTGTTTTCAAGCTATGTAACGTTCTCTATTTTCCCTGTCTTGGCATTTGCCATGGCATTGTACTGCTTATATCAAGAATATATGCGTAAACCAATGGCTGTAGGGGTTCCTGCTGTTGCGAGTGCATGTTTCTTTGTAGGGGTATTTGGTTATGCAGCATTACTTCGTGCTGAATATCCAGCAATGGGATCAAATTTTATTCCGTTAATGATTACACTGGCATTGCTATTTTGGGTGTCATACAAAATGGGCATAACGGATAAAAAAGCAGTCTAAATTATATTTAGCTGTAATTATAGAAAGAAAAAGGCGCTTAAATAGCGCCTTTTTATATTCAAATTATTTGTGCTAACCGTTACTTACGTTCGAGTAAAATACCGGCTTCCATATGGTGGGTATAAGGGAACTGGTCAAATAACGCAAACCGAGTAATGTTATGGGTTTCAGTTAAGATCGCTAGGTTATCGCGTAATGTCTCAGGGTTGCATGAGATGTACATGATATTATCGTAGCCTTGCACCATACGACAGGTGCCATCATCCATTCCTGAACGGGGTGGATCGACAAAAATAGTATTGCAATTATAGCTTTGCAGATCGACATTCTGATCTTTTAGACGACGGAATTCACGTTTACCTGCCATGGCATCGGTAAAATCTTCTGCTGACATTCGAATGATTTGCACGTTTTCAATGTTGTTTACGGCAATATTGTATTGTGCTGAATCAACCGAAGGTTTTGCAAGTTCAGTCGCTAATACACGCTCAAAGTTTGGTGCTAACGCTAATGAGAAATTACCATTGCCACAATAAAGTTCAAGTAAATCACCCGCACTATCTTGGGTACAATCAACAGCCCATTCCAGCATTTTTTGAGCGACTTCACCGTTAGGTTGGGTGAAGCTATTTTCAACTTGTTTGTAAGTCAACGTATTATCGTGAACGTTTAATTTTTCAATTACATAGTCTTGATCTAAGACGATTTTCATTTTACGAGCACGACCAATGAGATTTAACTTAAATCCTTCATCGTTTAAACGTTGTTTTAGTTTTTTTGCCGCTTCAGTCCACTCATCATCTAACTGGCGGTGGTACAGCATAGAAACTAGAATCTCACCACTTAAAGTTGATAAAAAATCTACTTGAAATAGTTTGTGGCGTAGCGATTTTATTGGCTTGATAGCCTCAAGCAACATTGGCATTACATCATTAATGATACGGCTTGCTGCAGGAAACTGATCAACACGGTATTTCTCACGGGTGTGTTGATTAAACATGATGTAATACAGTTCTTCGCCTTCGTGCCAAACACGAAATTCTGCACGCATGCGGTAATGCTCTGCAGGAGAGGCAAACACCTCCAATTCAGGCGTTTCAAAATCGCTAAGTAGATCTTGAATACGCGCTGCTTTTTCATCCAACTGCTGCTGGTAGTCCGCGGTATTAAGGACGGTGGATGTCATAGTGTGTGCCTCGACTGCTCAAAATAAGACCGCAGATTTTATTGTATTGCACACTGATGTCCAGTGTTGATACAAATTAAAATATCAGCGCACCTAAATTTTTATAACTAATAACAAACAAAACTAGACAGTAAAGCAATACATCACTAGCATTCTTGCTGTGCTGGTTAAGCCTTGGAAGGCTCGGGAATACGGTGAGAATCCGTAACTGACGCGCAGCGGTAATAGAGAACGAACGCACATGGATGTTATCCAAACACTGTTGATACTCCCTACAAATAATCAATGCATGATTTAGTATAGTGACAATGGGAAGTTGTTGCCTAGGCGACCATATGGTCATGCTCTTAAGTCCGAATACCAACCAGCAGACAAGCAATATTGCTTTGATATAAACGCGACTTAGGAAATTGTAATGAAAAAATCCCTTTTAGCAGCGACAGTAGCGTCGTTGTGTCTCCCTTCTTTTGCTTCATTTGCAGCAGACACCACATCTGATGATGTGATGGTAGTAACGGCTAACCGTTTTGAGCAGCCAATTACATCTGTGCTAGCACCTTTTAATGTCGTAACTCGTCAAGATATCGATAAAGTACAAGCGAAAACGTTAACTGAAGTGCTGAGCTTACTACCAGGGGTGCAGATCACTCAAAATGGTGGTCGTGGACAGTTAGCGAGTATCATGGTTCGCGGTGCAAATTCCGATCAAGTTTTGGTTTTGGTTGATGGTATTCGTATGGCTCGCTCTGTGGCGGGTAATGTTGATTTTAATCAAATTCCATTAACACAAGTTCAGCGTATTGAATTTACTCGTGGTGCGCGGGCAGCGATTTATGGTTCAGAAGCGATTGGTGGCGTGATAAATATCATCACCCTCACTGGTACAGATACGCCATCAAAAACTAAATTGGATTTAGGTATTGGTAGTCATAACTATCAGGAAGCGAGTGTCGCGGGCGCTTATAAGATCGGTGATAAGAGTGTATTACAACTAGCTGCCGGTTATGAAAATGATAAAGGCTATAATGTTCATCCTCAGCCAGGATTGAATGATGGCGATAAACATGGTTTTGATAGCCGTAATGCATCGTTAGCACTACATCATCAATTTACTGATGAGATTTCAGGTTATGTAGCAACCCGTTGGTATAAAAATCATTACCAATATGATGGCTCAAGTATCTACTCTGGACATCAATACGTAAGAGCTGAAACGGAATTTAATGATTACTCCGCAGGTTTGAAATATGCACAGAATAGCTATAAGTCATCACTAATTTTTGATTACCAAAAGCAAGATAACCTTGATTATGTTGATAAAACTAATGTTATAAACCGTCAGGATCAATATCATCAGCGTAATGTTCAATGGCATAACCAATATCAACTATTATCAACACTATCTGTGAGTGGTGGTATTGATTGGCGTCAAGAGCAATGGAATGATTTAACTGGTTTTGCGGGTAATAAAGAGCGTGATAATACCGGTTATTATGCGATTGGCTTATGGGATTACTCACCTGTAAGTATCGAAACCAGTGTTCGTCTGGATGATAATCAGCAATATGGTACCCATTCAACCTACAATATTGCTGGTGGTTGGTATTTAACTGACAATATTCAACTTCGTGGTTCGTACGGCAC